>JAFCZV010000234.1 GCA_019314155.1 Deltaproteobacteria bacterium | reverse complement strand
TGCGACGGCGCCAAGGCGGGACGCAATTATTTTACGGAGTTTGTGGAAAAAGTGCCTGAAGATTGCGTGGTCCTGACCCTTGCCTGCGGCAAATTCCGCTTTTTCGACAAGGATCTGGGAGATATCGGCGGTATTCCGAGGCTCCTTGATGTCGGCCAGTGCAACGACGCCTATTCCGCTGTTCAAATTGCATCGGCCCTGGCAGATGCTTTTGAATGCGGAGTGAACGACCTTCCTTTGTCCATGATTATATCATGGTATGAACAAAAAGCATGTGCGATTCTGCTGAGCTTGCTCTCTTTAGGGATCAAGGACATTCGACTGGGTCCGAGTCTGCCGGCCTTTATTTCGCCGAACATTCTCAATGTTCTGGTGGAAAAGTTCAATATTATGCCGATACAGACACCGGACGAGGATCTGAAAGCGATTCTAGGATAATTCTTTATCGACAGGATTCACAAGATGATTACAATATATCTTGTGAATCCTGTTAATCCTGTCAAAAAAAGTTGCTCATAGGAGAAAAAAAATGAAATGTCCGGGACAAGACAGCCGGTACTGGAAACCAGGCGCTATTTTCGAGGCAAAATGTCCGGAATGTGACCATTTGGTTGAGTTTTTCAAGGACGATACCACGCGGAAATGCCCAAAATGCGAGCATAAGTTCGCCAATCCCAAAATGGATTTCGGGTGTGCGTCGTACTGTCAGTATGCAAAAGAATGTATTGGAGATCTGCCGCCGGAGCTTCTGGCCCAGAAAGAGGACCTTTTAAAAGACCGCATCGCCATAGAGATGAAGCGATATTTTAAAAGTGATTTCAAACGGATCGGTCATGCAACCCGGGTGGCTCGTCATGCTGAACGGATCGGTAGAAATGAAAAAGGCAACCTGGCGGTGATACTGGCAGCAGCGTATCTGCATGACATCGGCATCCATGAAGCAGAAAAAAAGTATAACAGTACGGCCGCAAAATACCAGGAACAGGAAGGGCCGCCCATTGCAAAATCGATAATGATCAAGCTGGGCGCAAAAGAAGAGTTGATCGAAGAGGTTTGTGATATCATCGGACATCACCATCATCCTCGATCTGAAGAAACAATTAATTTCAAGGTGCTCTATGATGCGGATCTCATTGCCAACCTTGAAGAAAAACAGAAAGAAAATCCTACGGCTAAAGACAGAATGTTCAGTATTATTGACACGTCCTTTTTAACCGATAGCGGCCGCGAAGAAGGAAGAAAGACATTGTTGAATTAATAAATCTGTTTTATTGGCAAAATCAGTGCAAATAGACGGATTTGTTTTACAAATAAAAGGGTTAATTATGAAAACATTACGAAAAATAATTGAAATTGATGATGAACTGTGTGACGGGTGCGGGGAGTGTATCCCTTCCTGTGCAGAAGGCGCCCTTGAAATTGTGGACGGTAAAGCCCGAATTGTCGCCGACAAACTGTGTGACGGGCTCGGGGCCTGTTTGGGAGAATGTCCTACCGGTGCGCTCAAGGTCATCGAGCGGGAATCAGATGAGTTCGATGAAGAAGCCGTCGAAGAACATCTGGAAAAACAAAAAAAAGCGGCTCACCAAGCGCAACAGAATATGCCCTGCGGGTGTCCGTCCACCCAAATCCAGACTTTTGTCCCCATTGAATCTCATCCGGAAACCCAAATTCCCAAAGTAATCGGTGCCGAAGGCGAGTCAGCCCTTTCTCACTGGCCCGTTAAAATACGACTCATCCCGCCCAAAGCTCCGTTTCTTAAAGGTGCGGATCTTTTGGTCTTGGCGGATTGTGTTCCGGCAACGTTTCCAACCATGAACAGGGATTTCATTAAAGGGAGAGTGGTGATGATGGGATGTCCCAAATTCGACGATGCCCAAGATTACATCGAAAAATTTGCGGAAATCTTCAAAATTGCGGGCATCAAAAGCATTACCAATGTTTTTATGGAGGTTCCGTGCTGTTCGGGTCTTCCCATGATCGTAAAAAAGGGACTGGAAGCATCCGGCCAGAATATACCCGTAAATGACGTGGTTATCAGCACCCGAGGCAAGATTCTGGAACAACATTAATGTAATTCCGGCTAAATATTATCCTTAATCCAAGTTCTTATTTCCAAAAAGGGATGATTTTCAAGAATACCGAAATGCGGCAGTTTTTTTATTTTCAATTTCGAGAAGATAGGCGCATAAATACCGCACAGAAACTTCGTTAAATTTACCTCGGTAAACTGCTCGCCTACGGCTTGCATAAATTCATTGGTAATCGTTTTAAAATCAAAATTAGTGAGAGGCTTCTGTTCGGTCGTGTGTTGCAAAACCGCTTTTCCGCTTTTACAAAATGAACAATGCCCGCAGCGTTCTTTTTCAAGATGTTCTCCAAAATATACGGCAAGGTGTTTACTGATACATGTATCGCTTTCAAAAAAACTTACCATGTTGTGGATTCTTTGAATCTCAAGTCCCTCCTTCTTTTTAAACAAGGCATACATTTTTTCAGCCATGACCTCGATATCAAACGCCTGCGTCAAAATGTCGTACACTTCCACCGCCTGCCTGGATTGAAGCTCGATCCAGCCCTTCTCATCAAAGTATTCCAGTGCGGTGAGAATCCGCTGCCGATCCGCACGATAACTGTTAAGGATTGCCTGAATATCGACATGTGTCCATATTTTACGGGTATGGCAATGATTCATGACCGCTGTAACAAACTGTCTTCTTTCCCCTTCAAAACTGTGAATAATGTTTGCCGGCTCTGTGTGGTATTTGAATGAATATTCCTCAAAATAGGTCACCTTGGATCGAATAATTTTTTTCATTGCAAGATAAACCAGTAATGTTTTTAGGGGAAGAATTCTGATATTCAGGTCATTTGAAAGCTTTACTGCTTTGATTTCCCAGATAAAGCCTTTATTTTCTTTTATGGTCCGGAGCAATTGAAAGATCGAATGTTTCTCCGGAGTATCGCCATAAATAAAATTCTCTAAAATATGAATGTTGTCCCTGTTGGCTAAAACTTCACATAAAGCCGGATTTCCATCTCTTCCGGAGCGACCGATTTCCTGGCTGTAGTTTTCAATCGATTTGGGCAAATCATAATGAATGATTCTGCGGATGTCCTTTTTATCGATTCCCATTCCGAATGCAATCGTTGCAACGATACAGGCCAGGGTCCCATCCATGAATTTGTTTTGAATCTGTTCCCGCTTTTCGTTTTCCATCCCGGCATGATACGGATGCGCATTTATGTTGTTTGCGCAAAGAAAATCCGAGACGTCTTCTGCCGTTTTCTGCCGGATAACATATACAATAGTAGAAGCATCGGATATTTCACGGATTCTTTGAACCACGCGGTTCTTTTTTTCAGGTGTGGCTATTGGCGTTATTTGCAGAAAGAGATTCTCGCGATAAAAGCCGGTAACAAATACATGGTCTTTAAGAATATTGAATTTAGCGCACATGTCGTCAATTACCCGCTCAGTGGCGGTCGCGGTAAGTAACAGCGTTTGTTTTATTTTGAATTCCTTTTGATAATCAGGCAGTTTAAGATATTCCGGTCGAAAATTATGCCCCCACTCAGAGATGCAATGCGCTTCGTCAACAACCAAAAGGGTAACGTTCATCTTTTCCAGGTTAGAGCGAAATCGTTCATTTTTAAATCGTTCGACCGAAATCATTAGAATTTTTAATTCGTTATTTTTAGCTCTTGCGAGAATCGCATTATATTCGTTTTTTTGAAGGGTTGAATCCAACCGCGCGGCAGGGATATCGCATTCCAGCAAAAAATCGAGTTGATCTTTCATCAAGGACAACAAAGGAGATACTACCAGTGTCATACCGGGGAGCATCATGGCCGGTAACTGATAGCAAAGTGATTTGCCCGCACCGGTAGGGAAAATGGCCGCCGTGGATTGCCCATCCAGGATATTTTGGATGACATCTTTTTGACCTTTCAAAAATGAATCGAAACCGAAATGTGAGTGCAATTGTTTTTTTAACATGTTTCGAAATCCTATTCCTTATCTTTTGTTAATAGCGGCTCCAATCTTAAATTGTTTATACGATAGCAGGTCCCTATCGCCCTTCAGGATAGTCCTCTCTCTTTTCATCTTGTTCGATATAGGACTCAATTTTCATGCCAAAATCGGACAACTTTTAAATTTGCACGGAAATAAACCGACAAGTTCAATTTGATTTTATTGTAAGATCT
>JAFCZV010000233.1 GCA_019314155.1 Deltaproteobacteria bacterium | reverse complement strand
ACCGGACATGAATGGGTGCTCAGAGCCCGTCTTGCAGACGCTAAATTCTTTTATGAAGCTGATCTGGAGGAATCCACCGACAATAGAGTTGAAAAGCTGAAGGGCGTTCTTTTCCAGGCCAAACTGGGATCCATGCATGAAAAGATCAAGCGCGTTCAAAAGATCGCCGGATTTCTTGCAGACGCGGCTGAAAAGGGCCCTAATTTAAAAAAGCACGCAACACGAGCCGCTTGGCTGTGCAAGGCGGATCTTGTCAGCCAGGTTGTGGGTGAATTTCCCAAGCTGCAGGGGGTTATGGGCAGGGTGTACGCTACCGTTGACAAAGAGCCCAAAGCTGTGGCTTCGGCCATTGAAGAACATTATCGGCCGATATATTCCGGCGGCGCACTTCCTGAAACTAACGCGGGTGCCATTCTGGGTATTGCCGACAAGATAGACAACATTTGCGGGTTCTTCTCCGTAGGGCTTGTCCCGACAGGGGCATCCGATCCATATGCCCTTCGGCGCCAGGGCCTTGGCATTATTCAGATCATGCTGGAAAAGAACTTTTCATTTTCACTAAGGGCTGTGATTGAAAAGAGCATCAAACTGTACAAAATAAAAGGTGCCAAGAAAATTCGAGAGATTGCTGACAAGATAAATGCTTTTTTATTGAACCGAGTGACGCATCAACTGGCAGAAGATGGATTTTCGAAAGATGTCATTGCTTCTGTTGTAAGTATTTCAGGAGATAACGTTCCGGATCTATGGAACCGGGCCAAAGCGCTTCAAGATCTAAAAACCGCGCCGGATTTCGAACCGCTGGCGATCGCTTTCAAGCGCGTCGTCAATATCATAAAAAAGGCTAAAGCTTTTAAGGCAAAGCCTGTAAAGGAAGGCCTGTTTGAACATGACTCTGAATCCCAACTGTTTTCAGCCTATGAAGACGTAAAAAACAGAGTTGCGGACAATATCGACAAGGGAAAATTTGGACAGGCGCTGCATGAAATCGCTTCTCTTCGGGATGCGGTGGATGCTTTTTTCGACGGCGTTTTAGTTATGGCCAAAAATACGAAAATACGTAACAACAGGCTGGCCTTGCTCAAGCACATCGCAGATCTATTTGAAACTGTGGCCGATTTTTCAAAAATTTCGACTTAGAGGGACTCTCAATATACGTTTTTTCCGAGAAATTCAGGCCGGCAAGAATTGTGTTAACAATGGGATGCTGCTGAAGTGAGAGCAATGGTACTAAATGAGATTTGCAATCTCGAGGAGAATAGGACCCCCCTGAAGCCGACGGTTTTGCCGGATCCTGTCCCCAAAGAAAAAGAAATATTGGTCAAAGTTTCAGCATGTGGCGTTTGCCACACCGAACTGGATGAAATTGAGGGGAGGACACCCCCACCTAAACTACCGGTTGTGCCGGGCCACCAAGTTGTGGGAACGGTCAAACAGACAGGGCTGAACGCAAATCGATTCAAAACGGGAGAAAGGGTGGGAATCGCATGGATTTATTCAGCCTGCGGAAAATGTGCGCGTTGTATCCAAGGTGATGAAAATTTATGTGAAGGGTTCAGGGCCACCGGCCGGGATGCCAACGGCGGATATGCCCAGTTTATGACGGTTTCACAAGACTTTGCCTATAAAATTCCAGACGTCTTTTCAGATTTTCAAGCAGCGCCTCTTTTATGCGCCGGCGCCATAGGCTTTCGGTCCCTGAGGCTGACCAACATTCGGAATGGACAGAATCTGGGACTCACCGGTTTTGGGGCGTCGGCCCACCTTGTACTGAAAATAACCCGACACAAATATCCTGAAACCAAAATTTTTGTATTTGCCAGAAGTGAAAATGAAAGGGATTTTGCCAGAGAACTCGGGGCTGTCTGGTCGGGTGACACAGAAGAAGAATCACCGGAAAAACTCGATTGCATTATTGACACAACACCGGCATGGAAACCGGTTGTCGGGGCGTTGAAAAATTTAACGGCTGGCGGAAGGCTGGTCATCAATGCCATTCGTAAGGAAGATAGAGACAAAGACTATCTGTTGAAGCTGAATTATCCTGAACATCTCTGGCTGGAGAAGGAGATAAAGAGCGTTGCCAATGTTGCTCGAATGGATGTCATCGGGTTTTTGGAACTTGCAGCTGGAATTCCCATCATACCGGAAGTTCAGGAATATTCCCTGGAAGAAGCGAACACGGCACTGCTGGAACTGAAAGAGCGGAAGATTCGAGGGGCAAAGGTTTTAAGGATCGACTAAAAATTTTGTTGAACATCTTTGAACCATAAGCTGCGCTTTTCGGCAAACGGCTCAAAAATCACCTACCAAGAAATTTTGAAACGGCTTCTAATAATTATTGAAACGCCGTTTCTGTTATTTTGACCGTCAATGTCTCTTGGATCGTATTCCCGTTTTGCCTGACAAATAACAGAATGCCGTTTTCACCGTTTGGAATGGGCCCGGAACTAATTTCGCCGGCGTTCTTGTCGTTGCGGGCCAGTGGCGCCCGAGCCAATAGCCTGTATGGCGAGATCCTTTTGGAAAAAGACTGCCCGGCGGGAATTATATCTGCGGGTATTGTTGAATTTTTTATGTCTTCGGGTCGAATGCCCATAAACACGAAAACGCCCCCATCGCGGCCGTTATAAAGATAGCGGGTTTTATTCCAATCGATTTCCAAATCTTTACGGGTCTTGTTGATAACCTCAAGACGAAACCAGGCAAAAAAATTGTAGCCATCTTTCAAAGGTTCAAATTGGACGTTGTAATAAGAATTGTCAGCGGCCTGGATTTGCGGCGTGCTGCCGGCAACCAGCGTCGGCGCACATCCAGTTCCCACCGTCAGCATATAGCCAAACATAAAAATTAAAAGCATTTTTTTTACAGCGTTCATAAGTTTCACCTTTAAATAAAACCCCTTACAACTTTCTTTTCTGTGTCATCATATGGAGAAGTTCATCAATTCTATTACTTAAAGTCAATAAAAACATTTTTCAATTGAATGTTTTAAATCATAATTTCATTCGGCTCGTTCTAACGCGTGCTAAAGCCCTTCAAACAGCCAGTCGGTTTCCAAGAGAAACACGCCGTCGTTTCGCTGTACCGAAATCAAATACGTTCACCCTGGCCGGTATTCTCTCAATGCTGGCATCAGACAATGTAATGTGTTAACTTAAACGAGCGAAAACAGAATTGAAAAAGTTGATGGCACGATAAAGTCATTCGTTTTTTGATAATGTTATTGCTTCAATCAATCCGGAAGTTTGTTTTAAACCGGTTTGTTTCAAAGAGCAAAATTGAAATATGTTTTGGCATTGTTTGTGAGCAGTGAACGGTGATTATGAAATTTTTTAAATGGAGCTTTATCGGTATCGGTGCGGTCATTGTTGCTTTCCTGTTTTTATCGATCGGTGTAAGGCTTTACTTCCATACAGACGGGGCTCAGCAGAGGATCCAGACCAAGGTCAATCAGGCCATTCCCGGAACCATAACATGGTCCGACAGCCGTCTTTCAGTCTGGGCTGGAGAGGTCGAACTGCACAATGTTCTGCTCAGAGCGCCGACAAACGATAAACTGTTTGAATTGAGCCGTCTTTTACTGCGGGTATCCTGGTTTCGGCTTTTCAAGGGGGAGCTGTGCGTCAATGATTTGCTTCTGGAAAAGCCCCAAATATATCTGGCGACGGATCAAATGGGGAATATCAATTTAATACAGGCGCTTTTAACCCCCGGAAACAATGAATCAACACCGAAACATTCAGGGTTTCGGTTTAATGTTGTGATCCGACAGCTTCAAGTGCGCGACGGTTTTTTTCAATATACAACAGATGATGCGGTTGGAGAAAAACAACAGAACCGGATGGTGCTTAAAAACGTTAATCTGACCATCAGGGATGGAAACCTTTTAAAACAAACAGGTCGCCTTGCCTGTGAGATTGATGGCGGTTATATAAACTTCGGTGATTTTCGGACAACCATCGACCGGTTGTATTTGTCGGCAAACTTGGAAAAAAACCGGATTAACACGCTGATTATAGATGTGAATAAGGGCGGCGTTTTCCTTGAGGTTTCCGGAGATATCCAACATCCGTTTACCAATAATCCCATTGTAGATCTTAATCTAAAGGGTAAAGCCGTTCTTTCAAAAATTAAACATCTTATTCCTTTGGCCCATGATTCTACGGGAGCCGTCCAAGCGAGTTCCACCGTACAGGGATCACTGAACAACCCCAAT
>JAFCZV010000232.1 GCA_019314155.1 Deltaproteobacteria bacterium | reverse complement strand
TTGGGGTTCTTGCGCAACCAGGCTTCATCTCTGCTTGAAGCAAAGATTGTCGAAACAGAGAAGGTCTTGAATGGTTTAATTCGAGCGTTGCGAGATGATTGATATACTTCAGCCCTCAGTCTTCAACCTAAATACCTGAGTAGTTACCATCGACCTTACTTACTTCCTGCAGGTGACTTCTGTGTTGGGGTGCCGGATTCATATATTTTCGATATTTCTTCCAATTATTAGCAGCAATATTTAAATTTTGCTGTTTGACATTAAAAAATATTTGGTTTAGACTAGTCTTATACTAGTTTAAACTAATTAGGAGGGTTAATATGGAATCAATTGGTGCATATGAAGCAAAAACCCATCTCCCAAAGTTGCTTGAACGTGTAATCAAAGGAGAGCGGATAACCATTACAAAACATGGAGTACCAGTAGCTGTTTTGCAGCCTCCGCCCCATTTAAGAAAGACAGAGCCTAAAAAGGTCATAGCTGAATTGCGAAAATTTCGTGAACAACATACTCTTAAAGGGCTTTCTCTCCGAGATATGATTGAAGAAGGAAGGCGATAAATGAGCGATGATTTTGTCATTGACAATTCTGTGGTTATGACATGGTGTTTCAAAGACGAAACAAGCCAATATGCTGATCTTGTTTTGGATAGACTTGAGGTTTCCGATGGATTCGTTCCGTCCATTTGGCCTTTAGAAGTTTGCAACGTACTATTGGTGGCTGAGCGCAAAAACCGAATTGGTGAGGCGGACAGTGCACGTTTCATTGCATTGCTTTCCGAACTTCCAATAATAGTTGAACAAGAACCACCGGAAAGGATGATCATGGAAATTTTTGCATTAGCCCGTAAACACAAACTTTCAAGCTACGACGCCTCATATTTAGATCTCGCAATGAGAAAAGGATTGCCCATCGCTACACTTGATAAAAACTTGATAGCAGCCGCTAAACGAAGCAAACTTCCAATATTAAAAAACAAATAACAAGATTTTGCCGAACAATATAATGGAGAAGATGCCTAAAGCCGGGGCAGATTGAAGCTGGTTGACTTTTAAAAAATTTGGTAGTTTTTATATTAGGTGCTCGTTTTATTTGGCACTGCTCATT
The DNA here is from genome assembly GCA_019314155.1 of Deltaproteobacteria bacterium. GTDB lineage: Bacteria > Desulfobacterota > Desulfobacteria > Desulfobacterales > UBA11574 > JAAXQD01. The sequence goes on along the minus strand of JAFCZV010000232.1, from coordinate 6,513 downwards.
ATTGGTTAGCAATCAAAGGAGAAAACCATGGAAGCATGCTATGACTACCTGGGATGCAAAGCAGGCGACTGCTCAATGTTTGGGCGAAAGGACAATAAGCACTGTTGGGAAGTTGAAGGAACATTATGCAACCATCATGGCATTCAACTCGCGAGGGAAAAATTCGCCTGAAAGAAAGTAGATGCATGTGCTCGTTCTGGTTGCATCTACTATAAAGCAGCCAAGGATAGGAGAAATGTTTAAATTTTGCGTTAGATAAGGCCTTAAATGACCATTTTGGGGCTAAAAACACACCTTTAAGAGATGATATTGCCCCAAAAAAGTGGACACTGAGTTAAACCGCAAGAGAGAATGCTTCATACTCCTGCGGGGTTACATAATTAATCGACGAATGACGTCTTTTTCGGTTGTAAAAGATTTCAATGTAATAAAACAGGCTTCGCATGGCTTCTGACCGGTTAAGGTACCGGTTGTGGTTGACCCACTCGGTTTTCAGACGTCCGAAGAAGCTTTCCGCAACGGCGTTATCGTAGCAGTTGCCTTTACGGCTCATGCTGCAGATGATGCCATGCTCTTTGAGAATATTCTGATAATCGGTCGAAGCGTACTGACTACCCCGATCCGAATGGTGTAACAGACCTTTTCCCGGATCCCGACGATCAAAAGCCATCTGAAGCGCATCTATGGCCAACTGACGGGTCATCCTGGAGGAGGCAGACCAACCGACCACTTCCCGGTTGAACAGATCCAGGAGCACGGCCAGATACAACCATCCCTCATTTGTATGGATGTAAGTAATATCGCCAACCCACGTACGATCCGGGGCATCCACGTTAAAGTCCTGATTCAGAAGGTTTGGTGCTATCGGGAAGTTGTGCCTGGAATTGGTCGTCGCCTTGAATTTCTTTTTGGTTCGAGACCGGATGCCAGCTTTACGCATGATTCGGGCAACACGGTTTTTCCCGCACCGAATGCCGTCATCGACAAGATCTTGATGAATTTTCGGTGATCCGTATATGCCGTGGCTTGCCGAATGTAAAACACGGATCTTGGCCTCCAAAGCCCGGTTCTCAAGGCTTCGGCGGCTCTCTGGACGATTGAGCCAGGTATGGAATCCGGAGCGGGAGACGTTGAGAACCTTGCACATACGGCCCACCTTGAATGTCTCCCGGTGGGCAGAGATGAATCGAAATTTCATTTCTGATCCTCCGCAAAGTAGGCCAGTGCTTTTTTTAAGATGTCGCGCTCCTCTTTTACGCGTTCAAAATCGCGTTTGAGCCGCCGGAACTCCTCATCTGGAGCTCTGAGCCTTCCCTTACCGGGAAAGGCATTTTTTAAATCATTTTTAAGCTGGTTTTTCCATCGACGCAGTACGCTGTAATCGATGCCAAGGTTCCGGGAGGCCTCGGCAATGCTGTACCCCTTTTCGGTGATCAGCCCCACGGCTTCCACCTTGAACTCTCGGCCATAGCTCTTTCTTTTTTTCTTTGACATTGGAACACCTCCTGTTGCCCATATACATCAGGCTTTTCGAGGTGTCCACTAAATTGGGGTAAATTCAATGTTTATATCCACAAATATTTAGAAGCTGACATTAGTCACAGTGTATGCCCTGAATGTATGGAAAAGCACTATCCAGAAGAATACCAATCAATTCTCAATGAAGAATTAGGGTCCCCCGATCCTTGATTATCAGCCTTCGCTGAATCAAACTGGAGTACGGTTAATCCTAATAAATCCGGTTTTTTTTACATGCGGTTATAATTTCTTCAGGTGTCACAAGCAGTCCGAGTTCAATGATTTCAAGACCAGCTGCTTCAGAAAACATTCGGATAATTTCGAGTCCATGGCCCAAGCCATCGCCTAAAAAAATAAGGTTGTTTTGGAGATGTGTGATAGGGGACATTCTATACGCTATACTATAGGTCATCATATAACGCCCGAATCGTTATTAATGGAGAGACACTGAATGACCCTGTTTCTACTCATATACTTCAGCATCTACGGCGGCGCACACCTGTACGCTTTATTGAAACTAAAGAAAGGTTTTTCCCTGGGGCTCTCTGCATATGTAATCCTTGCGATATTCATGACCCTGATGGTGGTTGCACCCATTGTCGTACGCATTTCTGAACGCCACGGGTATGAAGCTTTTGCGCGCGGTTTGGCCTACATCGGGTTCACTTGGATGGGGCTGCTTTTTATCTTTATCTCAGCTTCCTTTTTCTTCGACATATACAGGCTGCTCCATTTCCTGGCAAGGATGTTGACCCGGAGCCCTCTCGCGGAATTTACGCTTTCCCTCAGAAGTTTCTGTACACTCGCCATTTTATTCTCTTTTGCCGTCGTGATCTATGGCTATTTCGAGGCGCTTCATATCCGGACAGAACACGTGACCGTGAAAACAAGCAAAATGCCCGAAGAAATCGGGCGATTTCGAGTTGTGCAGATATCCGACATCCACCTCGGCCTCATCGTCGGGAAATCCCGGCTTAAACGGATTCTTCGGCAGGTCAAGGATGCCCGCCCGGACATTTTGGTATCAACGGGTGATCTCGTGGATGGCCAGATGGATGATTTGGAGATGCTGGCGGATATGTTTCGGAACATACCCACAAAATATGGGAAATTTGCGGTTACCGGTAATCACGAATTTTATGCAGGCCTTGATCGAGCCCTGGCATTTACCGAAAAGGCGGGTTTTACCATCCTCAGAGGAGAAGGATTGACCGTATCCAATCTTTTCAATATCGCGGGTGTAGATGACCCTGCCAGGAAACGCTATGTTCCAGACCCTGCAGCCTCTGAAAAGGCGCTGCTGGAAAAAATGCCCGGGGAAAAATTCACTCTCTTTTTGAAGCACCAGCCGGTAATCAACAGTGAGTCGGTTGGCATGTTTGACCTCCAGCTTTCAGGTCACACCCACAAGGGACAGATCTTTCCCTTTAATTTGATCTATGTCAGCAGGGGGTCAGGGACCTGGGGGCCGCCGATTCGATTTTTGTCGCCACCGGAAGTGACAATCATCGACATAACATACAAGGGCATTCAATAGATACGTAATATAACGTTCGTGCAGAACGTGCTTTACGCTCCGTATTCAATATGAGGAAAGATTAAAGGAATGGGATCAAACCTTGATTTTTGATTAAAGAAGTATAAAATACTGATAAGCGTTCATAGGTTCAATACAGTACTTTCGGGAATTCCATAAATAAGTAAATAACTTTCTGTGTGAAACCTGGAGAAGTTGTTAAAGAGTCTAAATATTAGGAGACCTGCAAAATGGCTGTAAAAACATGGCAAAGCGATATGGTCACAATTAAAGTGGATTACGACAAATGCAAAGGGCATGGCGACTGCGCAGATTCCTGTCCGGCGGAGGTCTACGAAATTGACAATGATAAGGCTGTTCCGGTTAACATCAACGACTGTGTCGAATGCTGCACGTGTGTTGAAGTATGTCCGGAAGGTGCGATCGATCACAGCGCCTGTGAATAAAATCCGGGCAAAGTATAGGGGTTAAATTGAGCAGCAGCACATCAAGACGAGATTCCCAACAGGCATTGGGAATTTAGTGTTGGCGAGATAACCCACCTATCAGAACCTAGGTTGAGCGGTTCCCCGTCAAACTGCCCGACCTGGAACCTGGAACCGATCAGTTTAAGTAGAAGTAACGATTCAGATTTGTATAAACTAAAAGATGAAAGAAGGTGAAGAAATGCAAAACGTGGGATGGGAAATTAAAGGTGATAAACTAATTATTGAGATAGATTTGACAAAGGACTTCGGGCCCTCTAAATCTGGCAAAACAATAACAATTGCCAGTACAAGGGGCAACCAGAAGGTCGAGGGTACTGATGCTATTATCGGTTTGAACGTTTACAAATATCCAGAGAGCGTTTAACATCCAAGGTTCAATCAAGTAAAGTTGTTCGGGATTTGACAGTTTTCAAAAATAGGATTTACCTGATCTGACACCGGAATAATATGATATCCGTATATCAATTATTGTTGTGAATGGTGTCGATACCGGCAAGCTGTCGCAACTCTTTAGTTGATTTCGGTTTGAAACTTTACTTTTCGGTAATTGAAGATTAATGGGCTATCCCACTTTGTCTGCGGGGCTTCACTTTCGGCGCCTTGTCGTAGTGCAACGTAGATCCCGCTTGCGGGAGATCTGCAGCATCTTTGACTTTTGCAACATTAGGGTAAACTTTTGTGCCAAGGAAAACAATTGCCTGTCAATTCGGAAAAGAAAAGGAAGTGGACAAATGAGAACAAAGATTAAAAAGTTGGCAATGATATGCATGGTGGCATTAGGCAGCTTTTTATTTATGATGGGTTTAATTAGTCAAAATGTAGAAGCAGTGTCAGAATGGAGTATTGAGATCGTTGATACCGCTGGTGACATTGGAAAATATAATTCCATTGCAATTGATTCAAATAATCGGCCCCATATCAGTTATTTTGATGATACAAATGATGATCTTAAGTATGCATATTGGGACGGTTCATCTTGGCAGATTGAGGCTGTGGACAGTAATGGATCAATAGGATTGTATTCCTCCATTGCAATTGATTCAAATAATCGGCCCCATATCAGTTATTTTGATGATACAAATGATGATCTTAAGTATGCATATTGGGACGGTTCATCTTGGCAGATTGAGACTGTGGACAGTGATGGATCAGTAGGATTGTATTCCTCCATTGCAATTGATTCAAATAATCGGCCCCATATCAGTTATTTTGATGATACAAATGATGATCTTAAGTGTGCATATTGGGACGGTTCATCTTGGCAGATTGAGACTGTGGACAGTGATGGATCGGTAGGATTGTATTCCTCCATTGCAATTGATTCAAATAATCGGTCCCATATCAGTTATTTTGATGATACAAATGATGATCTTAAGTATGCATATTGGGACGGTTCATCTTGGCAGATTGAGACTGTGGACAGTGATGGATCGGTAGGATGGTTTCCTTCCATCGCAATTGATTCATCAGATAATGACCATATCAGCTACGGTAAATTCAACGATTTGAGAGCTGATTGGAACCTCAAGTACACTACCAATGCTTCCGGAGAGTGGGTTGTGGAAACTGTGGACAGTGATGGATCAATAGGGTGGTTTCCTTCCATCGCAATAGATTCTTCAGATAATGTCCATATTAGCTATAGCGATGGGGATAACGAAGATCTCAAGTACACTACCAATGCTTCCGGAGAATGGGTTGTGGAGACTGTGGACAGTGATGGATCAGTAGGATGGTTTCCTTCCATTGCAATTGATTCAAATAATCGGCCCCATATCAGTTATTTTGATGATACAAATGATGATCTTAAATATGTAAGAGCAGGCCCAGACACCGAAGATGATACAGAAAGCGGGTGGACCTGTTTTATCGCAACCGCAGCTTATGGCTCAATGATGGAACCACATGTTAAGACACTGCGTGATTTTCGTGACAAGTTCATGCTTGGCAATGAAATAGGAAAGAGTTTTGTGCGTCTTTATAATACCTATTCACCACCAATAGCCGATTTTATTGCAAAACATAACAGCCTGAGAGCGATGGTTCGTATAAGCTTGTTACCTGTTGTGGGTATTAGTTGGGTTGCCCTGAAAATTGGCCCTGCATCCACAATGGGACTTATGATTCTCTTGACCTCTGGTTTTATAGGGTTTATGTGGTTTAGGCTAAAATATAGAAGACAAAAGACATGGGGGTCGCATATTAATTATTCCTAAACTGAGCGGTTCCAGGTTCCCCGTCAAACTGCCCGACGGGACCCCGATAACGGGATTTCCGGTACGCTCCAACAGGCAGGATTCAAGCCCACTACACAGACGGCGGGTAAAGGTTCAAGGGTTACAACCGATTGAAACTGCACAAAATATTGATCACAATCCGGGATCGAGGGGGCTTTTCATGACAATAAAGTGTTCCGGATAATGAAGACCAACAGATCCCATGAGCCCCTGCTCATCATGCCTGTGGGATATGGGACGTAAAGCCCTGTTCCCAAAACAAAGAGGAGCGGACTTACAGAGACCGCAAAAAGTGGTCTGCACTGACCATCCAGCTGGAGCTCCACAAACCTTTTTTACTGCTGTCGATTATGGATCTGATCACCTAATCTTTACGAAGATTAGTGTTTTGAGTGAGGCATGGTATTAATTATTGAAGAGGAGTGGGGCTGGACACGTAGGATTGATTATCATGAAAAAAGAATTTGGATCAAATTATGCGTCGATTGCAGATGTTAATTTTACAGCCAAATACCGTGCAAGCTGTTTTTGCGATGCAATACAATACGAAGTGTGTTCGGATCCTGTAGATGCAAAAATATGTCATTGTCTGGCATGTCAAAAACTGCACGGGGCCCCTATGCAATGGGCAGCTATATTTCACAAACATGACGTCAGAATTACGAAAGGCATTGATCACCTGAACTTTTACAACAATGAACTCAATAAACACGAGAGAATTCTTCCCTGCAAA
>JAFCZV010000231.1 GCA_019314155.1 Deltaproteobacteria bacterium | reverse complement strand
ATAGGATTTCCAATCTAAAAGAAAAGAAGGGGAGCGGCGAGTGAGCGGGTTGAAAAATGCTCGCTCGCTCCCCCGACAGCTGCCATCCGCACCACTTGCTTGCGCGGGTCCCCTTCGTTTTTTAATCAGATAGGACATGCATTATGAAAGATTTTATTCCATTTATTATAAAAAGACTGGGGGCCACCGCAATCCTGCTCGTGATTATCTCAATGATCATCTTCGGTGTTTGCCAGCTGATGCCGGGGGATGCCGTCGATATCATGTTAGGGGGTATTGCCCTGCAGTCTTTGGGAGAGACTACCATTGAGGAACTGCGCAAGGAACTGGGACTGAACCTGCCCTTTTATCACCAATACTACAACTGGGCCGTCGGGGTACTTCACGGCGATCTGGGCACGTCCTATATTATGAAAGCGCCCATCGCGCCGCTTGTTATCAGCCGCCTGAAGACATCGCTGCTCTTAGCAGTGCCGGCATCTTTAATGATGATTGTTTTCGGCCTGGCGCTGGGGATATTCTCGGCCGTAAAAGAGAAAACCTGGATAGACCATGGAATTTCTTTTGTCAGTCTTTCCATGCTCTCCGTGCCGGCATTTCTCACCGGCACGCTGTTTATCTACCTCTTTTCAGTAAAATTGGGTTGGATTCCGGCGGCTTACAACGCCCTGGATATTGAGGGAATGAGTATGTTTAAAATTCTGGGCTCCTATTTTGGCATTTTAATATTTCCCAGTTTGACCCTGGCGTTTGAGTCGATTGCTTACGTAAACCGCCAGACCCGGGCGTCAATGATCGAAGAGCTCAAAACAAATTATGTGCGCACGGCGGTATTAAAAGGCGTTCCTCCAAGAAATGTGGTATTGCACCATGCCCTGCGCAACGGTCTTTTGCCGGCCATTACGGTTATGGCCTTTAATGTAGGGCAAATCATTGCCGGCACCGTCATTATTGAAGTGGTATTTTCTTATCCCGGCATTGGCAATTTAATGATCATGGCCATCAAATTTCGGGATGTGCCCCTGATACTGGCAACGATGATCGTTATTTCATCGGCGTATGTTTTAGCGAACCTTGTTGCCGACATTTTGTACACCCAATTGAATCCACGCATTAAGTATGCATAATACCCGGTAAGAGGTATACACATGTCAAACGGTTTTTCAATCCAATCCGGTTTAAAGAAAATCATCACCGGTTTTCTTAAGAAAAACATCACTACCAATTTAATTATCGGCGGCGGACTCTTGATAGGCTTTGTTTTGATCGGCATATTTGCGCCCCACATCACCCCATACGATGCTGATGAAATGCATTATGAGCATTTAAAGGAGATGCCTTCCGGGTCATTTCTTTTAGGGACGGATCGTTATGGGCGGGATATCCTGAGCCGGGTAATCCTGGGGACCCGAACCACGCTGCTCATCGCATCAACCAGTACGCTGCTGGCTCTGGTCTTAGGCGTTATTTTTGGAGCGACGAGTGCCTTTTTCGGTGGATGGGTCGATAATATCATGATGCGGGTCAACGATATTTTCATGTCCTTCCCCACCCTGATTTTTGCCATGCTGGTCATCGGCGTTCTGGGACCCAGTATGATCAACGGCATCATTGCCATCGGCATCATCTATGCCCCGCGGGTAACACGGGTGGTGAGGGCGCAAGCCCTCAACATCGTCCATCTGGAATATATCGATGCAGCCAAGGTCAGCGGAGAGTCCTCCCTTTATATCATCTTCAGGGAGATGTTGCCCAATCTCTGGCCCACCATTATTGTGGAAGGGTCCATCCGCCTGGGTTATGCCATCCTTCTAACCGCCAGTCTGGGGTATATCGGCCTGGGGCCGCCGCCGCCAACGCCGGACTGGGGCCTCATGGCCTACAGTGAACGAGGTTATATGTTTGAAACCCCCTGGCCGGTCTTTGCTCCCTGCATCGCCATCGTTATTGCCGTGATCGGTGTTAATCTTTTCGGGGAAGGCCTTAAGGATATCCTGCTTGCCAAGGGATCCCGATTAAAGGAGGCCAAGATATGACAGGCAATCATTCTGCAAGCTCCAATTCAGACGCTTATACGAAACCGACGGTGTTATCTGTCCGTAACGTAGACATTAACTATTACAGCGGAAGCGTAAAATTTCCGGCCATACGCAACGCATCATTTCATATCCGGTCCGGTGAAGCTTTCGGCCTGGTGGGAGAATCCGGAAGCGGAAAAAGTACGCTGGCTTATGCCGTCATGCAATATCTCGCCAGCAATGGTAAAATTGCCGGCGGTGAAATTGCGTTCAGCGGAACCAATCTCATGACTTTAAGCAGCACGGAACTGCTGGGCCTTCGGGGCCTGAAAATTTCCATGGTCCCCCAGGACCCTCTCACAAGCCTCAATCCGAGCCACAGGGTCGGAAATCAGGTGTCGGAAATACTGAAAATTCATTACAAACTGGGTAACAAAGAAGCCCACAAAAAAGCGGTTGAGATGCTCGGTCAGGTCCACCTGCCCGCGCCCGAACTGACCGCCCTTAAATACCCCCATCAAATCAGCGGCGGACAGCAGCAGCGGGTATTGATCGCCATGGCGTTTTGCACCAACCCCGAACTGCTGATCATGGATGAGCCCACAACGGGCCTTGACGTGACCACCCAGGCGCGCATCCTCGATTTGATCCGCGAAATGAAAATAAAGCACAAAACGGCCATACTCTATATTACCCATGACCTGGGGGTCGTGAAAAATTTGTGTGATCGTGTGGCCATCATCTATGCCGGTGAAATTGTTGAAGAGGGGGATGTGGCGTCTATTTTCAGCGGCCCTGCCCACCCCTATACGCGGGGGCTTTTATCTTGCATACCCAAGACTTACACCCATAAGACCGAGAAAAGACTGGATGCCATTGAAGGGTTTATTCCCAACCTGGCCGAATTGAAACCCTCCTGCATTTTTTCGCCGCGCTGTAAATTTGTCCAGGAACAATGCCGCCGACAAGCACCTCCTTTCATGGAAATCGGATCGGAACGAAAGTCCAAGTGCTATTTCAACGAATTTAAAGAACAGGTCGTTGATGACGATTTTGAGGATTTACGTACAAGCAGCCCCAGTAAAAGGATTCTGGTAACGGTCGATCACCTCAAAAAGGTTTATCCAACCAAAAGAGGAGACCTCCGGGCGGTTGATGATACAAGTTTTGAATGTAAAAGGGGAGAAATCCTGGGTATCGTGGGCGAAAGCGGCTGCGGCAAAACCACCATGGCAAGATGTATCGTGGGCCTTGAAGACACAAGCGCCGGCTGGATAACATTCGATGACCAGGATATCGGGGTGGTTCGCAAACGAAGCAAAGAAACGCGCCGCAAGATCCAGATGGTTTTTCAAAATCCCGACGCCACCTTAAATCCTCAAAAGACCGTTGAAGAAATAATAACGCGACCGCTGGCCCTCTATAACCGGGTTCCCAAAGCCAGGCGACGCCAAAGAGCCATTGAACTGCTTGAATCGGTTAATTTGACTGAACTCTATCTGTCGCGCTACCCGCATGAGATTTCCGGCGGAGAGAAACAGCGGGTGGGCATTGCCAGGGCTTTTGCCACGGAACCGGAACTCATTATTCTGGATGAACCCATTTCGAGCCTGGATGTCTCTGTTCAGGCCGCGATTCTTAATCTGCTGATTGATCTTCAGAAAAAATACAATATCGCCTATATATTTATCGGCCACAACTTAAGTGTTATACGCCATCTCTGCAATCGGATCATGGTGGTTTATGTGGGCAGAATTTGCGAAATCGGAACCCCTGATGAATTGTTTGAACCTCCTTATCATCCGTATACGGAAGCCCTGCTGTCGGCCATACCGGTAGTGGAACCTGGTATCGACCAGAGAGAGATTCGACTGGAAGGGGTAATGCCCAACGCCATAGACCCCATGCCGGGTTGTGCCTTCCACACTCGATGTCCGAGGAAAATCGGCGATGTTTGTGTTCAGAGCGCTCCGGCCGAAGTTGAAGTAAAACCGGGCCACCACATCGCCTGCCATATTCCGATAGATGAACTTGCGGCCGTGAATCCGGTATTTAAATACGGGACCCGATATGTTTTCTGATGCTTCTTTCAGGCATAAATTGATTCCCAAAGCCACCTAATCCCGGGTGCATGGCGGTGGGACATGCGTTTGTTCATAGCTCCAACTATAAGAGACAAAAGGAGAAATAATGTTTTGTGTTGTGGATGACTTC
>JAFCZV010000016.1 GCA_019314155.1 Deltaproteobacteria bacterium | reverse complement strand
ACATTCAGATAACCGAAACCAGTTAACGAAAAGGAGATTGCGATGGAAGTCAAAAAAGTTCTCTTAACGGAAGATGAAATGCCGAGACAATGGTATAATATACTTGCCGATATCAAGATGAACCCACCTCTGGGACCCGACGGAAAGCCGATTACGCCTGAAGCTCTTGCGCCGGTTTTCCCCATGAACCTCATCGAGCAGGAGGTCAGTCCCGACAGATGGATCGATATACCGGAAGATGTCCTAAAGGTTCTTAGCATCTGGCGACCATCGCCGTTGGTCAGAGCACGCGCTCTTGAAAAATTTCTTGATACGCCTGCAAGGATCTACTTTAAAAATGAAGGGGTAAGTCCCCCTGGAAGCCATAAACCGAACACCGCCGTTCCTCAGGCATATTACAACAAAGTTTTCGGGATTGAGAAAATGACCACCGAAACCGGGGCCGGACAATGGGGAAGCGCCCTCTCCTTTGCCTGTTCCCAGTTCGGAATTGAATGTAAAGTTTTTATGGTCAGAGTCAGCTTCGACCAGAAACCGTATCGTAAATCGATGATGGAAGCTTGGGGTGGAAAGTGCGTGGCAAGTCCCAGTACAGAAACGAATGCCGGTCGGAATGCCTTGGAAAATGATCCTGACACACCTGGAAGCCTTGGTATTGCTATCAGTGAGGCCATTGAAGCTGCCGTCAGTGATGAAAGCGGTAAAACACGCTACTCATTGGGCAGCGTTCTAAATCATGTTATGTTGCACCAAACCATTATTGGGCTTGAAGCAAAAAAACAACTCGAAAAGATCGGGGAGTATCCGGATGTCGTGATTGCCTGCGCCGGCGGTGGAAGCAATTTTGCCGGCCTTGCATTCCCGTTTGTTCACGACAAAATAAATGGGAAAAATATTGATATATATCCATATGAACCGTCAGCCTGCCCAACCCTGACAAAGGCACCGTTTGTCTACGATCACGGGGATACCGCAAGATATACACCCTTGCTCCCGATGCACAGTCTCGGGCATGCCTTTGTTCCACCACCGATTCATGCAGGAGGGCTCCGGTATCACGGGATGTCTCCTACAGTGAGCCAGCTTGTTAACGAGGGAATTATCGAAGCAAAATCTGTAACCCAACTGGATGCTTACAAGGCGGGGGTTATTTTTACAAGGACTGAAGGGTTTATACCTGCTCCGGAAACAAACCACGCTTTGGCCGGGGTCATTGAAGAGGCAAAAAAAGCCAAAGAAGAGGCCAAAGAAAAGGTTATCCTGTTCAACTGGAGCGGTCACGGTCTCATCGACCTTACAGCTTATGACAAATATTTTGCCGGGGAGTTGCATAACTTTGTCTTGACTGACGCCGAGATGTCGGCGTCGGAAAAGGTGTTCGAAAATTTTCCCAAGCCGCAAACCCTAAAAAGCCGTTGATCAATGAATAAAGTTTTTGATGGTCTTGAGCGAAGATGTCCCAGACTGGGCGGACCTGTTTCGTTCGGATACTGCAGAACAAACGGCGAAGACGGTTTGCCCTGCTGGAAGATATTCGACTGCTGGTGGGAATCCTTCGACGTGGTGGAATATTTAAAAAAATCCTTGCCGGAGGATACGTTTAAAAGACTTGTTAATGTAAAGCCAAAACCAAAAATGGTAAGTCTTGTTGAGCTCATCGAGCAAGCAAAAAATCGGGCTCCGTAAAAAACAGGATCATTGGATTGCGGTTCGACCCTGTTCTACCATATCACTAAAATGATACTCAAATTTAATTATCAATTATCATAGGAGGCTATCTTGATTATCAAAGAACTGGTCGTTGGACCGCTTATGGCAAACTGTTTTATCTGCGGTTGTTCGAAAACAAAAGAAGCTGTTGTCATCGATCCGGGAGGTGATGCAAACACCATATTGCTTTCTCTGGCTGATTCCAAGCTCAAGGTAAAATATATTATCAATACCCACGGACATTTTGACCATGTCAGCGCCAACGGTAAAATGAAAGATGCAACCGGTGCCGACATCCTGATTCATCCTCTCGATGCACCCATGCTGGAAAAACTTTCATCAAATGCAGCTTTTTTCGGGGTTTCTGTGGAAAACTCACCACCGTGCGATCAAACCCTTGAAGAAAGCGATACTGTTTCTTTTGGTGACATTACACTGAAAGTTATCCATACGCCCGGACATACGCCGGGCGGTATTTCACTGTATGCCAACGGGGTTGTTTTTGTGGGAGACACACTGTTTGCCGGTTCCATCGGCCGCACCGATTTTCCAGGCGGAGATTTTAACACCCTGATATCAAGCATCAAGACCAAACTTTTTAATATGGAAGACGATGTAAGGGTCTTTTCAGGGCACGGTCCGGAAACAAGCATCGGCATAGAAAAGCGTCATAATCCTTTTGTGGGGCAGTTTTAATTTTTTGATTGAATACGATAATTGCCCCCCGTCCCGACTATATTTGTGACGGGACGGGGGAAACACTCAATACTGAAATTCACCTTCATGCCTCCTACCTGCTATAACCACGGTAGTGACCTTGACGCCTTGTTTCTTTATAATGATGCGGGCGCCATCTTTTCCCGGCCTTCCAATGTCCTCGATGATGTCTCGGCGGGTGATGATATCCATAACGGGGCGGACACGGGTATCTGTAGGCCACTCTCGGCGCCGGACATGGATAAATACAACCGTTAATCAGTGCACCGCCCAGAACCGCTGCACCAACGCCTATGGCTACACCTTCCCATCGATACTGCTGAGGGCTCCCCGCCCAGGCCGAGGTCGAGATAAATGACAGCGTGAAAACCATTGCCAAAAGAACGATTATCAGATTTCTCTTTTTCATTTTCTTGTCTCCTTTCTGGCATCTTTTGCACCTTTAGACGTCGGAAATCGAAAAAGGTTTAAATTGAGATGAAATGTGCCCGAAGGAAACCTGTAATTTTTCAATAAAATCAAGGAAAGCGGATATTTTAACCACAGTGATACGAGGTGGTATTTCGCGGATAACGCTAAAGCTTCACTTCGTGAAAAATTTGAGTCTAAAGCAGATATTGGCGGAAAAGAAAGTTTTTGTTCAAGCGCCAATTAGGCGGCTGCGATATGCAGCCATATGGAAAATGTAACAGCAGACAGCATGGTGCAAACGGAAAGCGCTGCCACTGCAAAATCTTCATCCCCGTTCATTTCTTTTGCCATAACATAGGTTAAAGTGGCGGTGGGCGATGCCAGAAGGATAAGGCCGGGAAGATAGCCCTGGGGATCTACATGGAATAAACGGTAGAAGATAACGCCTAAGCCCGGAAGTAGAGCCAGCTTCAAGAAACTCGAACAAAAAAGTTGAAATATCTTCGCATGCATCAACTTAAAAGAGAGGGAAGCCCCGATGAGGAGCAATGCCATGGGGAGTGCGAGTCCGCTCAAAATATCCAGACTTCTGTCCATGACAAGGGGCAACCTTAGTCCTGTGAAGGAAAATAAAATACCTGCAAATGCCGAGAGAATAACAGGATTGCCCAGTATTCGTAAAACAACAGCCCGTTTGTTCTCTGAGGCCGAATTATTGTCAGAATTCAATTGAAGAGCGACGACGGCAAGAAAATTCTGCAATATCATGATAAACCCGGCAATAATACTGGCCCTCACAAACCCATCATTGCCGAGGGAGTAATATGCAACGGCAAGACCGATATATCCCAGATTCCCATGAAAGGAGGCCTGAATAAACGTTCCCAGAGTCCCTTGCCGAATCCGCCAAACTAAGCCCGCGCACCAGGCCACTGCAAAGACTGCCAGAACGGACAGAAGCGAAATGAACAGAACGGTAAGGTCGAAATTAGCCTTTAAGGAAGCTTTAGAGATGGCCTGAAAAATCATTGCCGGGATTGCCAGATAATAGACCAGACGATTTGCCGGACCTAAAAATTCCGGCTGGATAAACCCTTTAAATCGGACAAACCATCCAAGGGTGATTATCGAAAATATAGGAATTATAGTGTTGATAATATTCATAATAAACCGGTTATCTTAAGTTGGGGATCCACCCCGGATATTTCACGGATTTTGCGCAGCAATATATTTCAGCATCTGACCGATCACCATTGCGATAATATCTCTCGGCATAAAACCGTCGGGCACCCACTCCATAAATCTGTCGGTTATCTCTTGGGTGCTCTTTTGAACATTTCTGGTTTTACGATAAGACGCTTCCAGAATACCCCTTGTTTCCTTTGCGGCGTTTATGGATTGCTTCAGATATACCCTGCCGTCATCACCGGTCCTGGCGCCGAAATGCTCGGCCAGATAGACGTCGATTTCATAACCGGCCATCTTTTCAAGACTATTTTGGTATTTGTCAAAGTTTGAATTGGCCGATGTAAAAACTTTATCTTTAAATGGAACGCCTCCGGCATCGGAAGCAAACATGGCTTTCTCTTGAGGAACATAGACTGCAATGGAACATGAAGAATGACCCGGGGTATCGATCACCTCCATGGAGAGATCACCGCAGGAAATGACGTCTCCTTCTCCGACAATATCTTCGACATCTATTTCGCCAAACTCCAGCCCCGGGGTTTCGGTCTGTTCTTCGAGTCCACGTTCAGCCAGCAGTATTCCATTTAAGAATGAAATTTTTTCGATAACTTTGGGTCTGTCCAAAAGTTCTTTTGCTCTTGCCGATGCCGTTATTTTTATCCACGGCCATCGTCTTTTGAAAAAAGGAACGATCCCGCAGTGGTCAAAATGGGAATGAAGTATCACCATCTGTTTTATCTTTTTCTCTTCTATATTAAATTCCTTTAGCTGCCGGATCACATCGGGAACGATGTAGGTCATTCCCCCGCCAAGGATGGCATACTCGCCGTTGCCCTTTAAAAGATAAACACATGACGTTTTTTCACCGAGGAGCAAGATTCTTTCGGTCACCTTTCCCGGGTGGTCTATAATCATTTTATTCTCCTTTGCGAAACCGTCAGCCCCTTGGGTTTGATACATTAAAAAATCTACGATGATCCGAGTCGAGCATAAACGAAATGGGGATTCCCTGCAAGCTAATACACAATACAATAACCAAGGTTAACGCATTTGATATCGGTGCAGCGAAGCGACGGCGTGTTTCTCTTGGAAACCGACTGGCTGTTTGAAGGGCTTTAGCACGCGTTAGACCGAGCCGAATGAAATTATGATTTAAAACATCCATCGGATATTTTATTGACGAATTGTTCTTTATAACTCCGGCACGGCTCGGGCTTACGGGTGCTTAAGCACAAGTTTCAGTCGGTTGGAAAGAGATATACGCCGTCGTGGAGCGTTCTCTCTTTATTGGGATTCAATTGCGTTTGCCCTGATACAGTGACTTTAAGGATGAAAAACTATCGGCAAAACAATAAATGAGCAACAAATTTATGAGAAAAATTTGAAAATTTTCCTCTGCAATGCTAATACCTTGATGGATCGAAAGTCGAGGATGCCCCAGATCTAAGTGGGGGCAGGTCAATATGGTGTAACACTTTAAATATCAGAGGTCGAAGATGAAAGTATCGAGCATACAGCTGGAAATTGTCGATCAGTCTAAACAGAATAACCTTGAACACGCGCTGAATATGGTGGACCGAACACCTGAAAGCGACCTTATTTTACTGCCTGAAATATGGCCGTGCGGTTTCTTTTCTTTCGACAGGTATCAATCTGACAGCGAACCGATGAATGGCCCGACGGTCAATGCATTCAAAGAAAAGGCACGTGAGCGGCAATGCCATATTCTGATGGGTAGTTTTGTCGAAAGAGAAAACGATAATTTGTTTAATACCACGATTTTGCTGAACCCAAACGGGGAAGTTGTCGCGAAATATCGTAAGATCCATCTTTTCGGCTATATGTCGGAAGAGGCCGAACTTTTGACCCCGGGCAAGGATGTTGTCGTTGCGGATACCCCTTGGGGAAGAAGCGGATTTTCGACCTGCTATGATCTTCGTTTCCCGGAAATTTTTCGCAGAATGGTAGATAAAAACGCAAAATTTTTTCTAGTTGTATCCGCCTGGCCCCTTGCACGCGTGGAGGCCTGGCGGTTGTTTAACAGGGCCAGAGCCCATGAGAACCTGGCGTATCTTTTCTCCTGTAACTGTACCAGCGCCGGCACCGACACCCCTTTTGCAGGCCACAGCATGATTGTCGACCCTCTGGGACAAGTTCTGGTCGAGGCGGGGGAGGCGGAAGAAATTATCACCGCTGAAATTGATCCTGGGATGGTCGATTCGGTACGGGGTCAATTTCCGGCGCTTGAAGATCGGGTATTCAGGTAGCTGACAAGAAAAGATAAAACTAAGTTTTCGTTTTTGCCACAATGGCTTTAGCCGGTATCAGTCCGGTGGCACTGGCTGAGACAATGTTTCCTGCTACACCGGGCCCGTCGCCGGCAACGTACATCCCTTTAATCTCCGTTTCCAGATCGGGCGTGGTATCGACCTGGGTTGCAAAAAATTTAATCTCAGGTGCATAAAGCAATGTTTCGTCGTTGGATACACCAGGAACCGCCCGGTTGAGGGTATCCAGACCTTCGATGATGTTGGTCAGGATTCTCTCGGGAAGGGCCATGGCGATATCACCACAAACCACCTTGGTCAGTGTCGGTTCGATATATCCTTTTTTAACTCGGTGCCATGTACTCCGCCTTCCGCGCTTGAGATCGCCAAAGCGCTGCAGTATCGGCTTGCCGCCGCCGATGAGCGTGGCCAGGCTTCCGATGGACTCTCCGTATGCTTGATTGTCCGTTACCGGCTCCGTTAGAATCACTTTGGACAGGAATGCGAAGTTGGTATTCTCGGATTTTTTGTGCCGATATGAATGCCCGTTGACACAGACAAAGTCGGCGTAATTCTCCAATGAAACGAATCCCCCTTTATTAGTGCAGAATGTTCGGGTCTGATCGTCATATTTTGATGTCTGAATAAAAAAAGTGGGATCGTAGATGACGTCGCAAAGATCCTGCATAATATCATTATGAACCTCAACGCGTACCCCAACCTCAATGCCTCTTTGTCTGAGCCCGATCCCGTATTTTTGTGCCAGTTTCCCGGTCCAGTCCGCGCCCACGCGGCCTGGGGCCAGGATAATGTTGTTCGATGGATATTTTTTCCGGTTGGTCACGATCCCTTTCACCCGTCCGTTTTCGACAATAACGTCCTTTGCTTCCTCTGACGTGTGTATTGTCACCCCTTTGGACTTGATGTAATCGACCATATCTGCGATGTAGCCCGGCAAGCATTCACTCCCCAGATGCTTCTGTTTGATAACCAACAGGTCGATCCCATACCGCTTGGCCCGTTTCCGAATATTATAGGCTTCTTCCAAATCGGTTGGATAGACACGGCCGTCCATGCCAAATCTGTTGAATATCTGTTCCGTCTCATGGATAAGTTCCTGGGCCTTGCCGGCCGGCATAAACTGAGTTAAATCGGTCTTGCCCAATTTATGGATGAAGTTCAGCTTACCGTCAGAGAACAGGCCTGCGCCTCCGATACCGCACAGGATATTGCAGGGCTTACATTTTATACATTTGTGATTTTCAGTGATCGGGCATTTGCGTTTCAGGGGACCTTTTCCTTTATCTACAATAAGAACATTCAGGTCAGAGTGCTCGCACAGGTAATGAGCAGCAAAGAGTCCGGCGGGACCGCCGCCGATAATGATAACATCGTAATCTTTTTTCTTTATGCTGGATTGGACTACAGACATGTTTTCTCCTTATGCGGAAAGGTCTTTTATTATATCATTTTAACATTTTGAAACAATGAAGCAGCAAGCATTCAGATAGTGTTTTTCAAAGGGGCTAAATTGACACCCTGTTCTAAACACCCGAAAAAAAAGCCCTGTCTTTTCAGACAAGGCTTTTTAAAGGATCATGGAATGACCATCAATTCGGATTTATTCTTTTGATCCGATGTCGTCCTTTTTATCTTCGGTTTTTTCAGGTTCAGATTTTTCAATTACTTCCGGCACCATCGGTTCCGCGGCCTTCTCTTCAGGCTTTCCGGCTGCGTCTTCGGCAGACACCTCAGGTTCTAAAACCACCGCCTTGTCTTCGGACGTATCTTCTTTTAACGATATGTCTTCCTTCTCCTCTCTAACCTCTTCTTCTACGCTGATCTTTTCTTCAGCAGCCGCCTTTTCTTTAACTTCTTTTTTCTCGGCAACCTGTTTTTTCTCTACAACGGCTTTGGCCTTTTTCTTCTTTTTGGTTTTCTTCTTCCTTCTATCATCTTCGGAAGAGAGAAGCTCGATCAAAGAAATCGGTGCGGCATCACCCGGTCGTCTTCCAAGTTTGACGATCCGAGTATACCCGCCGGATACGGCCCCATAACGCTCGGCAGCTTCTGCAAAAAGCTTATGAACAACGTCCTTTTCCCGTATAATTGAAAGTGCCTGGCGCCTTGCATGAACATCTCCTCGTTTCGCCAGAGTAATTAAATTATCTGCCCAACGTCTTAATTCTTTTGCTTTAACATCTGTCGTACGAATGCGTTCATGTTTGAAGAGCGACGTCACCATATTTCTAAACATGGCATCTCTATGGCTGCTCGTCCGGTTTAATTTTACGCCGGCTTTTCGATGTCTCATGGGATTAATTATTCTCCTTCTTCTATATCTTCCTTAGGCAACTCAAAACCTTCCAACTTCATTCCGAGAGACAGGTCCATTTCACTTAAGACTTCCTTAATCTCATTTAAAGACTTTCTGCCAAAGTTTTTGGTTTTGAGCATTTCCGCCTCGGTTTTGCTGACCAGTTGATAAATTTTTACAATATTTGCGTTTTTTAGACAGTTGGCGCTACGCACGGAAAGCTCCAGTTCTTCAACACTTCTATAAAGATTTTCATTTAACTTGGGCTTCTCTATCTCTTCGGTCTTTACCACAGGTTCCGGCTCGAGAAGTTCATCAAAATTGATGAAAATCGTCATCTGTTCTTTTAAAATCTTGGCAGCATAGGCCACAGCGTCTTCAGGCAGGATACTTCCGTCAGTCCAAACCTCCAGGGTCAGTTTATCGTAGTCTGTTCTCTGGCCGACACGGGCATTGTCCACCACGTAAGTAACGCGTTTAATCGGTGAAAAAACGGCATCAATCGGTATGGTACCCAGAGGCGCGTCTTCATCTTTGTTTGCTTCAGACAATGAATACCCTTTTCCGATCTTGACGGTCATAGTCATTTTTAATTTTGATTCAGATGAAATGGTCGCGATGTGTTGTTCCGGATTCAGAACTTCACACCTTCCGTCATCGCTGATGATATCAGCTGCGGTAACTTCACGTTCCCCTTCTGCATCAATGCGAACTGTTTTCGGTTCAGGATCGGAAAGTTTTAATCGCACCTCCTTTAAGTTAAGGATAATCTCGGACACGTCTTCATATACACCTGGAATAACACTGAATTCGTGCATCACTTCGTCAAACTTTACAGATGCGATAGCTACTCCATAAAGAGACGATAGAATTATCCTTCTTAAAGAATTTCCCATTGTGATACCAAACCCCCTTTCAAGGGGTTCACAAACGAACTTGCCGTACGTCGGCTTACTGGTTACCTGAACTTTTTCTGGCGTTATCATCTCACGCCAGTTCATGTACATAAGTTCATTTGGCGCCATTATTATATCTCCATTTTTTAATCGGATTATTAAAGATATGCGGGATGTGAGATACAGACGTTCGGTCATCACATACGCCACAACTCATATCCCGTATCTCGGTTATTTGGAATAGAGTTCCACAATAAGTTGTTCCTGCATCGGCATTGTTAGATCTTCACGGGAGGGAAACCCCTTAACAATACCTTTCAGGTTCTCTTTTTCCAGATCCAGCCATTGTGGAATGCCTCTTCGCACCACAGCATCAAGTGCATCTTCCAGCGCCTGAATCTTGCGACTTTTTTCCCGCACTTCAACCACATCACCAATCTTAACGAGATACGACGGAATGTTGACTTTTTTCCCGTTAACGAGAAAGTGATTGTGCCTTACAAAATGACGTCCTTGGGTGCGAGAATTCACAAAGCCCATACGATAAACAACATTGTCGAACCTGCGTTCTAGAATTACCAAAAGATTTGTTCCGGTGATACCTTTTTGATTGTCCGCCCTTTGAAAAGACAGATGAAATTGTTTTTCCGAAAGACCGTACATCCGTTTTACCTTCTGTTTTTCCCGGAGCTGAATCCCGTAATCAGAAATCTTTCTTCCACGACGCTGCCCATGCTGTCCGGGCGGGTAACCCCGTCGGTCAAAAGCGCATTTATCCGAATAACAGCGATCTCCTTTAAGAAACAATTTTAAATTTTCCCGTCGGCATAGCCGGCATACTGAACCTGTATATCGAGCCAAGCGTTCCCCCTTTATATTGAAGATTGACCATTTCCAATTGATCCGCCTTCTATGGAATTAAACCGTCAAAAAACCTTCAATCTTCGATTTTCGATTATTAATTATTTTAAACTCTGCGTCGTTTAGGTGGTCGACAACCATTATGCGGTATGGGTGTAACATCTTTAATCACCAAAACATTTAACCCTGCAGCCTGAAGAGACCGAAGCGCGGACTCCCGACCTGCGCCAGGGCCCTTGACATACACTTCAACATTTTTCACCCCGTGCTCCATGGCTTTCTTTACGGCATCCTCCGCTGCAAGTTGAGCAGCAAAGGGTGTGCTCTTACGCGATCCCTTAAAGCCCTGGACTCCTGCGCTTGACCAGGCTACAACATTACCGGCAGGGTCGGTAATTGTTACAATGGTATTGTTAAACGTTGAATGAATATGTACGACCCCGCTGGGTATATTCTTTTTTTCTTTCTTTTTGGTACGGATTTTTTTCGCCATGTATTATGCTCCTGCCTAAAAATTCATTATCCGTTATTCATTCATTGCTACTCAAATATCGAACAACAACCGGATATCCTTTTTATTTTTTTCGAACGCCACCTTTCTTTTTAACTGCAGATCTTTTGGGTCCCTTTCGCGTTCGTGCATTGGTACTTGTCCGCTGTCCACGCACAGGAAGTGACTTTCGATGGCGAAGCCCACGGTAAGATCCGAGATCCATCAATCTTTTAATATTCATGGAAACTTCAGTACGAAGTTCACCTTCAACTTTATATTCGCTGTCAATCACCTTGCGAATATTATTGACCTCAATCTCAGACAAATCATCTGTCTTTGTATTCGGATCAATATCGAGTTTTTGGAGTATACGCCTTGATATGTTCGGACCTATACCATAAATATATGTCAGTCCAACCTCAACCCGTTTCCGTCTAGGCAAATCTACTCCCGCGATTCTTGCCAAAGCTTATCCTCCTTTTATCCTTGTCTCTGTTTGTGGCGTTTATTCTCGCAGATGACTCTGACAACTCCTTTTCTGCGGACGATTTTACACTTGGCACACATTTTCTTAACCGATGCCCTGACTTTCATTCACATTTCTCCTTCACTAGGGTAGTAGACAATGGGCGATAGTTACTGTGTGCCGAGTTTAAACCATTACCGATACACCTGTCGTCCGCCATCAATGACCACCTTATTTCGATCTGTATGTTATTCTTCCACGAGACAGATCATATGGAGAGAGTTCAACCGTAACTTTATCTCCTGGCAGAATTTTAATAAAGTGCATGCGCATCTTTCCGGAAATATGCGCAAGTACCTGATGCTTATTTTCCAATTCCACTTTAAACATTGCATTGGGTAATGTTTCGAGCACTGTACCTTCAACCTTAATTGCTTCTTCTTTCGCCATATCTTCCCCCGACGCCTGTTTGCTCAGGACGATTAAAATCTTCCTTTCACTTTAGCCCCGCCTTTCTTTAAAAAACCTTCGTAGTGACGGGTCAGCATGTGAGATTCTATTTGCTGAATGGTATCGATAGCAACCCCAACAACGATTAAAAGGGCAGTACCACCAAAATAAAAAGGAACATTAAATTTTGTCATCAGAATAGATGGAAGCACGCATACTGCAGAAACATATATGGCACCCCCTAAAGTAATACGGGTAAGAACTCTGTCTATATAGTCTGCCGTACGTTTGCCCGGACGGATACCTGGAATATATCCGCCTTGTTTTTTCATATTATCTGCAACATCCACCGGATTAAAGGTGACGGCAGTATAAAAGTAGCAGAAAAAGAATATAAAGCCGACATATAAAGTTTCATATACGATATTACCCGGTCTCATAGCCGATGCAATGTTCTGTATCCACGGAATTGCAATAAAACTGGCCAAGGTTGCCGGGAACATGATGATTGATGAAGCGAATATCGGTGGTATCACGCCGGAGGTATTGACCTTTAACGGTAAATGGGTGCTCTGGCCGCCATACATTTTGCGGCCGACAACCCTTTTGGCATATTGAACTGTTATCCGTCGCTGACCCGTTTCCACATATAGGATAAAGGCCACAACAAGTACCATCAGAATAACTAAAATTATTATGACAAATAGTCCCATTTCCCCGGTTGAAAGTAGACGGAATGTATTTCCGACTGCAGCCGGCAACCGGGCAATAATACCGGCGAATATAATCAGGGAAATACCGTTGCCGATTCCGCGCTCGGTTATCTGTTCGCCCAGCCACATAATAAACGCCGTCCCCGCCGTCAGGGTCATTACGGTCATGATCCTGAATTCCCAGCCGGGATCTATAACCACTGCCGCACCGCCGGGAGACATCATTTTCTCAAGACCGACACTAATACCGAATCCCTGGATTACACTGAGCAATATTGTACCGTACCGTGTATACTGCGTAATCTTTTTACGCCCCTGCTCGCCTTCCTTTGACAAACGCTCCAGATGGGGAATGGTCACGGTCAAAAGTTGAAGAATAATCGATGCACTGATGTAGGGCATAATCCCGAGGGCAAAAACAGAAAGCCTTTCTAAGGCACCGCCCGAAAACATATCAAAAAGACCGAGCAGCGTCCCTTTTGCTCGGGCAAAAAATGAAGCCAATGCCACAGTGTCTATCCCTGGAGTCGGAACATGCACACCAATACGATAGACAATAAGTAGTGCTAACGTATATATAATCCTTTTTTTGAGTTCAGGTATTTTAAATATATTGCCGAACCCACCGCCAAGCATATTAAAGAACCTCTACGTTTCCGCCAGCAGCGATTATTTTTTCCATGGCGCTTTTACTGACTCCGTTCACCTTGATTGTGAGCGGAATTTTGACCTCGCCGTGTCCAAGAAGTTTAATGCCGTCCCTTGGACCTTTAACGAGACCGGTCCGTACAAGTTCGGCCTCATCCACAGTGCTGCCGCTTTCAAATATTGAAAGGTCACGGATATTGATCACAGATATTTTCTTTTTAAAAATATTGGTAAAACCGCGTTTAGGCAGTCGGCGATGAATCGGCATTTGTCCCCCTTCAAATCCGGGTCTTACGCCACCACCGCTACGGCTGTTGTGCCCCTTTGTACCCCTGCCGGCTGTTTTACCGCTACCTGAACCTACCCCGCGTCCCACACGTTTTCTCGTCCTGCGTGATCCGTCAGGAGGTGATAACTCACTTAGCTTCATCTATCTTTTCCTCAACTTTCACCAGATGTGATACCGT
>JAFCZV010000230.1 GCA_019314155.1 Deltaproteobacteria bacterium | reverse complement strand
TCCATGTTTGGGTTACTGAATCCTGTATAGGAAGATTCCCGCTTGACCCTTTCTTTGAGGATCCGGAAAGGAGAATGGTGCTTAGCAGATGCATTCGAAAGCTTTGTGAACAAACCGATGATAACCGTTTACAAGGACCATTAAGTCTTCAGAAGTTAAGCTATCTTTGGATGAAAAAATAAAATCTCCCTACTGCTTCTGAACAGCAATATTTTGATACAATTCTTTTTTCGCTCCCTCGGACGCTTCAAACTGCTCATAAAAAACCCTGTAGGTTCCGTTTGGAATCTTTATGCGCGCGCCCGTCTTTTTTGCTAAAGCCTCATCCACCAGACGGCCCAAAGGCGATGGCATATTTTCGCGAAACGGCATCATAAGGAATGATCCCGAAGAACAGGAAACACGCCCTACAATCGTCCCGATATCTTCGTAATTCATAAAGTTTTCTCTTAAATGACAGGACAGTGGAAGCAGTAAAAAAGGGTCTTCCCAGAATACCGGACGATATCCGGAACGATTATGGCCGTGGATCATAACACCATGGTTTCTCACATAAGATGCTGACGGGCTGTTGTATGGATTCATTGTACTGCCTATATGAGCCATATCGACAATCAACAGAAGCTCGTTGTTTATTACAAAGATGTCATCAATGGATGCACCACAGTCGGGGCGTATTTTGGTCAGGTCTTGAATCGTTTTAAAGCGCTTGGGGTCAACCAAAGCAAGCGGTTGTTTGCTTGGTGGCATAATGTTGGGTATCCTTCTCCAGGTAGATTAAAATAATCAATATGAACTCTTTATAGATCCCACAGAGTGTTTGTCAATGAAATACGGATGATCAATAAGAAGCCGTGTAAACGATGACCTAAAATTTTAGGGACTTGCCACTTTGAGTTAAAGTCGTTATAGTTTATAATCTTGTCTCAAAGAATGCAACGCAAATGCAGCTGAACATGATAGGTTGTTCATAATAAAAAATGAGGTGTACTATGAGCATGTGGATTTATGATGATGCGAAGGAATCGGAAGAGTTTCAGCTCTTGCGTGGAGAAGTCAAACGTTTGGAGAAAGAATACCTCGATCTGCGGGTCCAGTTGCGGGATACCGAGACGGATCTCAGGTCCGACCCTGACAATGAATATCTTGAAGCAAAAGTGAAATATCTCAACAAAAGACTGAAAAATATAGAGAAAATGGGTCCCCGGTTTGCTTCTGATTACCCGCTGGAAATAGCCCTTTTCGGACCGCCCCACGGGTGATTTGAGTTATGGAAGAGTAAATACCATGCGATCAAGAAGACTTGACAGACAGCTGCGCATTGAGGGCTGGAATCAGCAGGCACTGGACAATGCAAAAATAGGAGTCGTTGGTGACAATGACCTGTTGGCGTCACTTTACGTAATGTCGGCATCAGCTGTGGGCATTAACCATATAGTTGTCCTGGCACCGTTTTTAGACCCTCTGCTCGTTGACACAGCCAAAAAGCTAAACCCACGATTTACCCTGACCCACCTGGAAGGATTCTATACGCATCCAGTAATAGATGCGTTGTTCAAAGGGTGCCGCCTCATTGTGGATTTAAGCCATTACGGACTGGCAAACAAGTTGTTGATAGAGAAAGGGTTCCGCGAGAACATACCGATTATTAGAGGTTTTTGCTACGAAAAAAATGATGAACAAGGATTCAGAGTGTTTAGTTATCTGCGAGGGCGAGAATGGCAAGAGCTTGAACAAATTATCTCTTCCTCTCATTTGCCCAACGGACATTTTGATGATGGTGTGCTGGATACGATTGTCACCGGGATAGTGTTGGAAGAGACCAAGAATCTTTTAATGGGCCAGGACGTTTCAGATGACCTGATATCATATGCCAGAAAACAACTAAACACACCAAACGATCAGCAGAACATCTTGGTAGTCGGTTCCGGGGCCCTGGGTATTTTTGTGGGGCTGGGGCTTGCTTATTCAAAATTTCAAAACATTACATTTATGGACCCTGACGTCATTGAGATTACAAACCTAAACAGACAGGTTTTATTCTATGATGCCATTGGAAACAACAAGGCTGAAATACTATCTGAAAGGCTCAACAATCTCTTTGACATGGACAATAAGGCCAAGATTGCGTATTTCGATAAAGAGACCGATATTGCATCCTATGATGCAGTTTTTGACTGCGTTGACAATTTCGAATCCAGATTAGTCTTAAGTGAAAAATGCAAGGAGCAGGGCACAATACTTATAAGTGGCGGGACCAGTGCGGATGCAGGTCAGGTCGTAATATTTGATCCTATGAAAAACAGCGCTACTCCTGCGGAATTGTTGGGTTTGTATGATATTGTCGAAAAGCGGAACCCTGAAGCCTATCAGCGTGAAAGAGCGGCTTGCATCTATCAGCCGGATCCTTCCGTCATCATGACAAATCAGGTTGCCGCCGGGTTCATGGTGGATTCCTATAGAATGCTCTTGGATGGCCAAAAACCTGGAAACATTTTTTATGATTCATCAAGTTCTGTGAGATTTTAAACTAAAATAAAACTTCTAACCCGGATAAACCGGAAAAGTAAAAAGTGACTTCACACTTAATTGGACATACAGATTCTTTGGCAGACAAAGGACATATTTTCAAGACAAGTGTCTAAGGAGGAAAAACCGTATGACAGACATTGAGCCCAAAAAGGATCTTCAAATCGATGAAGACGAAAAGTTGCTGCCGCTCGTCCTTGAAATATTGCCGGGACATGCTGCCGAAGGTTTAATTGACATATATGAACCCGGCAGCTACGAGGCCAAATCACTGCGAAAACTGTGCGATCGAACGCTGAGCAAAAAGAATTTGACCATAGAGGAACAGCTCATCGCTGAAGATATCGCCCGACAGCTTGAAGGCGGAAAGCTGCTCTGCCGGGGACAAGAAGTCGAAGGTACGGCATTGGAATTCGCCGTATCTGAACAAACGGAAGCAGGCGAAAAATATTTTTATGTGCCGATTCGCGCGATAAAACCTCAAGAAGGAGGGATAGGATTGATGATTTTCGATTGACGATTGATGATTTAAGTAACTCCTCCTCTCTTCATGAATTCGTAAAAAGTCTAATTTATCAGTGGAATAAAACCACGGAGAAAAAAATGAAACAGTTGCTTGATTCTAACCTGGAACTTGTGGTGGAATCAAATTTTATATACCTGCCCCTCTTGTTTGATCCGGAAATAGAAAAAGAGGTCCAAGCCTTGTTGCGGCCGCAAAGGTCCATGGAAAATCCCGGACGCCCGGAATCAAAAACACTTATTACCCATCAGGACAGACATTTCGTAAAAGCACTCAACATACACTCTGTTTTAGAAAATTACGAAGTAATCAACGCCTATGATTATAAATGCCGGCGAAAAGAATTCTTAAGAAAATATCAGCTTACGTGCGAAATCGAGGGCATTTTATTAGATGATACGCTTAAAACAATTCTTTTCCAGGTAATGCCTTATTTTATTAGGAAAAACAGAGGACTGCAGCGTAAAAAACTGAAAGATGAGGAAATACTGGATCTTGTCGGTGCAAAGATCGATATTCCCGGAAAATATTATAAAGAGGCAAAAGCATTTCGTCATGTGGAACCTCTAAAGGCAATCCTTAAGGAGCTGGAAAACCAAAAGCCGATCTTCAAGCCTCCCGCAAATGGATTGCTCTCAACTCACCAGCTGCGCAACTGGTTCCATGAAGCCGTCTATGCAAAAATTTTGGCGAAAGAGCATGATCGTTTGACAAAGGCCCTGCAAATACGCCTGCAATTCAGTCAAGCCAAACCGGAGCACGCTGCAACACTGCTATATATTGCAGATACCGGCTCCATGGAGATAGATGGTTTCGGCTTTACCAGAAACAACGGCTATAAGGGAGAATACTTTGTATATAAACGCATGGGAGAGTTCGTCCTTAAGGATTACTACGCGCGCAGCTATTTATTTCCGGCCTGCCGGGTAGCGGTTTCAACTTATATGCCTTTCAGGCCTTTTGTCATGGAAAAGTACAAACACCCGTTTTTGCTTCGCCACAAATCAGGGCAAGATATCTGTATGAAACATTTCGCACCACCAGATGAGTTTACCGCAGAAAATGCCATCAGGGTCCTGGAAGAGGGCCTCACGGCTTTGCGTTATGGTTACGATGCCCGACGTCGCAACGGTTATCACAGCCTGGATCGCACATGGGTGCATATACCCACAATAGACTTTGAAGACTACCG
>JAFCZV010000229.1 GCA_019314155.1 Deltaproteobacteria bacterium | reverse complement strand
CACGGGTTCAGGGTTCAGGGTTCGGGGTTAAATCTATTAACCAATAACAGATGACTCTTAACATCCTTTTGAGCGTTTATGATCAACTGGAGTAACAGCTTTTATGTTTGGCAATTTCATATACTTCATTCTTGTACTTCTCATATACAGTACCTATCAGCCTTCGGCAGAGACGAATTTCACGGGACCTGAAACCCTTTTTCTCTTCGTAATTCTGATTGTCATTTTTACGTTATTCACCTGGATACAGTTTCACAGAATTGAAAAACGGATTTTTAAAGAAAGGTCTTTTCATCTCGACAATAAATTCAGCGCCACATTAACCCGGCAATCCATATTGGCCATTGTTCTTTTTTCCATCGATATTTACGGTCTGAATCTCACGTCTTTTTTGACGAACATCCCCTTCTTGACCGTAATCCCTACTTTTCAGGCATTGTTGTTCCTTTTGCTTTTTATCTTTTACCTGGCAATTGTATGGACATGTGCTTACGGCCCGCATCAAGCCCTGTACAAGACCGACATGTCAAGAAGATCGTATGTTCTTTCCCAAATTTCATTTTCAGCCCCAATACTTCTCCCCTGGCTTCTGCTTTCCGGAGTCGCGGATATCATCAATGCCCTGCCCTTTGAATTTCCGAAACGCCTGCTGTCAACCACCGGAGGAGAGGCGGCCTATTTCCTTATTTTCCTTTTGGCGATTGCCATCTTGGGCCCGACCATGATTCAGAAATTCTGGCGATGTAAGCCCCTTGAAGCAGGTTATCACAGAAGCCGGATCGAAAACCTTTGCCGAAAAGCCGGGATGGGATATGCCAACATTCTTGACTGGCCCATATTCGGCGGAAGAATGATTACCGCAGGTGTCATGGGACTGGTCAAGAAGTTCCGCTACATTCTGGTCACCAATGCCCTCTTGCAAATGTTGGAACCTGAAGAAATCGAGGCGGTCATCGCCCACGAAATCGGACACATCAAAAAAAAGCACCTTTTATTTTATCTGCTGTTTTTTGTGGGGTATATGATAATATCCTACGCCACATTCAATCTGCTGGTATATTCTATTGTCTTTTCAGAAACCATTTACAGGCTCATAACCGCCACCGGCCTCGATCAAACGACCGTTACCACATCGATATTCAGCCTGGTCATTATCATTGTTTTTCTGATCTACTTTCGCTTCATTTTCGGTTATTTTATGCGTAATTTTGAGCGGCAGGCCGACACTTACGTGTACGCCCTTTTCGACAGTGCCAGACCGCTGATCTCCACATTTGAAAAAATCGCTGCAACCAGCGGACACCCGTCTGACAAACCCAACTGGCACCATTTCAGTATTAAAGATCGGATCGATTATCTGGTAAAGTGTGAAGCGGACAGGACCTGGATAACCCGCCAGGACAGCAAAATAAAAAAAAGTATCACGGCATATCTGGTAGGGATCGTGCTGATCTGCGGTATCGGGTATAATTTGAATTTTGGTGAAGCCGGCAAGAAATTGAACACGCATTTTTTTGAAAAGGTAATACAAAGAGAGCTTGAGAAGACCCCCGACAATCCGCTCCTTTACACCACACTGGGGGATCTTCACTTCAGCAATAAAAAATACACGGAAACCATAAAGGCATATGAACAGTCGTTACGGCTCGACCCTGACAACCCGTATGCATTGAACAACCTTGCATGGCTTTATGCCACCTGTGAAGCCGAAACCTTCCGCGATCCTAATAAAGCACTGGCCCTTGCAAAAAAAGCCGCGGAGCTCAAGGATGCCCCGCACATATTCGACACCCTCGCTGAAAGCTATTATGTGAACGGCCAGTTTGAAATGGCCGTTCTCACCGGAACCCGCGCCCTTGAAATGACAACGAAAAACAGAGCCTATTATCAAAGCCAGCTGAAGAAGTTTAAAACCGCCGTGAAAAACAGCAAAGCATTTTAGTCGCAAATATCCAGGGTTACTATTTAATGCACACTTTCCTCACCTGAAGCAGATCACAGTTTCCCCCAAAAATCTTTTCAATGCCGTCTTGTTTTAAAGTTTTCATGCCGTCTCTCCCGGCCTGGTCCAGCAACACCTTTACCGGCGAACTGTTCTGGATCAGTTTTTTCATCGCATCGGTTCCCATCAACAGTTCATGGAGCGCCATTCGGCCTGCATATCCGGCGTTGTAACAGTCCGGACAGCCCCTTGCCCTGTTCAGCATCAGATTGTCGGTGTAGGGGATATCAACGTCCTTTTTAAATTCTTGAGCCGAACCATATTCCCGCACCAGCTCGTCGTATTCCTCCCGGGATGGATGATACGATGCTTTGCACCGTTTACACAGGGTGCGAACAAGACGCTGGGCAAGAATACACAATATGGCATCTGCAAAGTTGAACGGGTCCATTCCCATGTCCAGCAGCCGGCTGATACTTTCGGGAGCACTGTTCGTATGAAGGGTGGATAATACCAGGTGCCCGGTGAGAGATGCCTCTATCCCGATGGATGCGGTCTCCCGGTCTCGCATCTCTCCGACCATGATCACGTCCGGGTCCGATCTTAAAAATGCCCGCATTGCAGAAGCAAAGTCCAACCCGATTTTGGGCTTTACCTGAACCTGTCGCAGTCCCCGCTGGCTGATCTCAACAGGGTCTTCTGCAGTCCAAATTTTGGTTTCGGTGGTATTGATATACGCCAGAGCCGAATGGAGGGTAGACGTCTTGCCGGAACCGGTGGGACCACATACAAATATGAGGCCATAGGGTTTTGTGACGGCGCTGATAAAGTTGTTGTAATTGGCGGTGGAAAAACCGATTTTATTCAGAGGAAGCGGATTCCCCGATTCGAGTATCCGTATGACAACATCTTCCATACCGCCTTGTGTTGGGACTGTGGCCACCCGAAGTTCAATATCAAGGCCGCCGTATTTTTTGAATTTGATGGTTCCGTCCTGGGGTTTGCGCCGCTCAACAATGTCAAGATCGGCCATGATTTTTATCCGCGATACGATTTTGTCCCGAAGCGCATAGGAAATGGCCTCGAATACCTGACACATCCCGTCGACCCGTATCCGTATCTGCATCTTCTCTTTCCCCGGGTATGGTTCGACATGAATATCTGAAGCTCCCCGGCGATGCGCCTCGGAAATGATTTTATGGACCAGCTGCACAACGGCACTATCTTCTTCATACAAAACGGCGTCTTCATCTTCTATAACTTCTTCCTCACCCTCAAGCCGGTATAGGATTTCTTCCATGGAGACCGGTTTTTTTTCTTTCCGGGTGAAGTGTTTTATAAGATTCAGGACATCCTGTTTTAAAGCAACGTAGAACAATAGCGGCTTGCCGGGAAAAAGGGACTTAATTTCTCCAATTTTCTGAAGATCGTAGGGATTGTACATTGCAACAACGATCTTTCCATTTTCCATCTTTAATGGAACCCAGATATTGTTGCGCATGAAAGGGACTTTAAGGCCGGTGAGCAGTTCAGCGGGAACCGGTGTTTCTTTGTCATATTCCACAAACGGAACGTTGTAAAACCGACTTAAAGATTTTCCGATCTCCTTTTTGGAAATCTTAAAATCCGACATTAAAACCGATTCAATGGGTTCTTTTCCTTTTCTTGCATCGGAAACAGCCTTGTCGAGTTCCTTTTGGATCAGAATATTATTTTCCAGAAGATAATCGAATTTGTTGGGCCTTGCCTTTGCCATCCGTTTCTGGTTGTACAGGGCAATTCCCAGAATTTTGGCCATTTCGGTGACGGACTTCTCATCGAGCCTGCTGAACGAACCGCCGTCCCTCCGGTTGATCAACTGAATCACACCAAGGATAAACTTTTTGAATATGACCGGAACCACAAGGACCTGTTTGGTTTTAAAACCTGCCCTTTGATCCCAGCTTTTGTCGAATTTCAGATCCTCATCGATGGAACCCACTTCTCGGTCATCATAAACATTTTTTATATTTATGAGCTTCTTCTTGAAAGCAGAGCATCCGGATATACTGCTATTCGACATGGGAATGCGGATCTCACCGATTTCATCTCCGGATTTAAACCTTGAGACAAGTTCCCGTTTTTTTCCATCAACCAAATAAACGGTCAACCGAATGATTTCAATAGGTTAGACTGCTTTGGCGGGTTTTGGGTGCGTATAGGGTGCGTTTGGGTGCATAAAAGCCGGATCGTCAAGACCGTCCACTTCTGACTTTTTCTTGCCCGGAAACCAATGGTAATAAGCATCCATTGTAAATTTAATCGAATGGTGT
>JAFCZV010000228.1 GCA_019314155.1 Deltaproteobacteria bacterium | reverse complement strand
ATGGCAAAACCTCGGAATCCTGAAAACGACCCTGATCAACCAACTCGTTATCATAGCCTATTACATGGGAATCCCACCGAAAACCATTGCACGGCTGTATCGCCGGAAAAAGGGGATGTCAACTGAATTCTGAAACAGAATTGTATCACAAAACTGTATCACAAAAATCTTATTTCCATGCATCTGTCTCTTGATAAATCCACATCCAAACTATAACTTATTGATATAGCACATTAATTTTTTCAATAAAATCCTTTTTTTCATTTGGCATAAATCTTGATCTGTTTATTAGAATGGTAACGTTAAGAGTTGCTCAACTTAGATTTAAAAATATTTTTTTGAAAGGAAATCTATCATGGAAAATGATATTCATATATGTAAAAGTTGTGGGACGGTAAAGAAGGATTCCGGTCATCTGTGTGATCCGGTGGAATTGACGGAAGCGTATGTTTGTGAGCACTGCGGCCAGGCAGACAAAAACCCCAGGCATATATGCAAACCAAAACTGCAGCATATTAACTTTGTTTGCATATCCTGCGGACGGGTGGCAGAATTGCCCAAGCAGCTCTGCAATCCAAGGGATATTGTGCTCATGGCAAAGGATGAACCCCCGACTAAAATAATTTAAACCCTGACCTTCGCTCATTTAGGGTTAAATCCGGATTGAGGAAAATAATTAATGCCCGGCCGGAAGCAATCTACCGGCGTTCCCTCGACATTTTAAAACAGGTGGTCACTGACGCTCCCAGAGTCATAACAAAGTCAGGACTGATGCTCGGCCTTGTAGAACTTCCCGAAGAAATCCATAATACACTTGAAGATCTTTTTGAAGCGGGGTGCCGATTGCTGACCCTGGGTCAATACCTTCAACCCACCAAAGCGCACCTGCCCGTTGACCGTTTTTTACCACCTGAAGAATTTTCTTACTGGTGGAAAATCGCCCTTGATATGGGTTTTACGGAAGTTGCAAGCGGTCCGTTTGTTCGCAGTTCTTATGAGGCCAAAAAACTCTTTCAGACCGCTTCTGGAGATGATCCGAAATAATTAATTTCGCAATAAGGTTTTTTGTGGTATATAACTCATGAAAAACATTCCATCTTCTTCCTGTTGTTGCCAATTTGTTTTTATCAATGATTTTATAATCTTCTTAAAACAAACAAATGGAGGAGGTCATTATGAAAAAAATAGTTTTCGTGGGTGTTTTGTGGCTAACAGGAATATGCTCTTTTCCAGCCATGGCCGCCGAGCCGATCAAAATCGGAACCATATTCGCCAAAACAGGCATCGCGGCTGTACAAAATGCTTCTTATATCGAGATGGTTGAACTGGCTGTCGAGGAGCTCAACAGCCAGGGCGGGGTGCTCGGACACCCTGTGGAATTAATTGTTCTGGACAACAAAAGCACTCCCATTGGGTCAACGCTGGCCGCCAAAGAAGCGGTCAAGCTTCAGGTAACAGCCGTTATCGGATCCGGTTTGAGCTCTCACTCTCTGGCAGTGGCACCCATCCTGCAACAGGAAGGGATTCCCATGATAACCCCGGTCTCCACCAATCCGAAAGTCACCCATATCGGGAATTACATCTTCCGAGTCTGTTTTATCGATTCATTTCAGGGAGCAGCCATGGCCAAATTTGCATACGCAGATCTCGGAGCCCGAACAGCCGTCGTACTCAGAAATATCGATGAAGCATACTGTATAACGCTCGGTGAATATTTCATAAATGCCTTTAAGCGAATCGGCGGCAAGGTGCTTTTAGACGGGAGCTACAGGGGAAAAGCGGTCGATTTTTCCGACCTGCTCAAGGAGACGGCAAAGCTTGCCCCCGACGCGATTTATGTTCCGGGATACACCAGGGACAGCGGCTTAATCATCAAACAGGCGGCATCAATGGGTGTGAAAGCAACGTTTCTTGGTGGCGACGCCTGGGCGGAGATATACAAATACGGCGGGAAAGCGGCTGACGGAAATTACCATTCCGCAGCATGGCATCCCGACGTCCAATTCGAGAAAAGTATTCATTTACAGAACATCTATAAACAAAAACACAAAAAAAATATAGCCAATACGAGTGCACCGCTGTCGTATGACGCGGTTATGGTTTTAGCCGACGCCATTCGCCGTGCCGACTCTTTCGACCGTGCCAAAATACGCGATGCTCTGGCACAAACAAAGGATTTCCCCGGTGCCACCGGGAACCTTACCTTTGACGAATATGGTGATCCCCGAGACAAAGAGGTCATCATTTTGAAGTTAGAGAACGGCCGTCAGGTGTACTTTAAGGCCATCAAACCCTAAGGAGACGGGATCATGATCTCCGACATGAAAAACCCGGACATACAACTCATAAATCGGGTGAGAGCATCTATAAGGAAAAACCGGTTTATTCTGTTTTTTCTATGTGTTTTCTTGTGGACGACATCGGCCTATGGAGATGAGACCATTGATATAGCGGCCATATATGCGTTGACGGGACCGGCGACGGAAGGCAACGCCTTGACCCTTCAAGGTATACGTTACGCGGTCAATGAGATCAATCAACACGGCGGCGTTTTAGGAAGAGACATAAAACTTTGGGTGTTTGATAATCAAAGCACACCCATCGGTTCCACTGTTGCGGCAAAACAGGCGGTTGCCTCCGGCGTTGTCGGTATTGTGGGATCGGATTGGAGCTCCCATTCCATTGCCGTGGCCAAAGTGGCCCAGAACAACGGAATTCCCATGATCTCGAGCTTATCCACGAACCCTGAAGTGACGAAAATCGGGGATTACATATTCAGGATCTGCTTCACCGACGATTTTCAGGGGCAGATTATTGCAAAGTTTGCCCGGCAGGATTTGAATGCAGAAACGGCCGTTGTCTTTGTCGACGTGACCAGTGATTACAGCCTTAAACTATCCGAAATATTTAAAAATAATTTTGAAAAATTGGGCGGCAAGATTCTTCTTGAACTGGATTACAAACTCAAACAGCAGCGTTTCGACGAAGAAGTTAAACGCGCCGCAGCAACCGATGCTGACGTGATGTTTATCCCCGGTCACGACGAAAGCGGTTTCATCGTCAAACAGGCCCAGAATGCCGGGACAACCGCCATTCTTCTCGGAGGTGACGGATGGAGCACACCGTCATTTTTCAGGAAAGGCGGGGCTGAATTGAAACAGGGTTATTACAGTGCACATTGGTCGGTGAATCTGGATACCGATCGATCCCGGTCGTTTGTGAAAAAATATGTCCATTCAGAAATTTCCGTTGAAAATATCGCGCTTGGATATGATGCCATGAAGCTTATGGCTGACGCCATTGCACGTTCGGGCTCTATTGATCGGGAAAAAATTAAAGAAGCCATTGCCAATACCCGCGCTTTTGAAGGCGTGACCGGCAACATTAACTTCAATGACTGGGGAGATCCGATAAAAAGTGCCGTATTTATGGAAATCAAAAATGGCACACCCCATTACCTTAAAACCCTGGAGCCCTAAAAGCACCCTAATTGAAAAATGGCACGCCAACATATCAGAAATTCTACAATTAGGTGTAATTAAAAATCTTTTAGTAGCTCCTGGTTTGTGCCGCTTCCATGGAATGTTGGAATAGTGGAACGTTGGGTTGAAGGAACAATATCATTCTAATTCCTACAGCAACCCATTATTCCATCATTCCATTGTTCCATCATTCCGATTGTG
The DNA here is from genome assembly GCA_019314155.1 of Deltaproteobacteria bacterium. Taxonomy (GTDB): domain Bacteria; phylum Desulfobacterota; class Desulfobacteria; order Desulfobacterales; family UBA11574; genus JAAXQD01. The sequence goes on along the minus strand of JAFCZV010000228.1, from coordinate 582 downwards.
ACCTGCCCGCTCGTGCCTTGCAATGGCAGGCGGGGCGAAGCGAACTGACTTGAATAGGTTTCAAAGATGAAAAACAGAAGCCTCGGTTTCAAAATCAATGTGGCAATTTTTATCACATGCCTGGTTGTCGCCATCATTTTCGGAGCCATTCTCTATCCTTTTGAAATCAGCCGGCGTGACTCCCATAAGAAAAAGGTCGAGTTGCTCCTCGATACCATATTTCATCAGAAATACGAGGACTTGGCCAACGAGATCTTCGCCGGCCAAAAGAGAGCTTTGAAGTTAACCCTTGACGACATATTGAAAGTTGAGGGAATTGTCGCCATAAGTATTTATACGCCGAAAGGCGACCTGTTTTTGTCCACCGACCAGGCATTGTCGGAAAACTTAAATGATGCAAAGGGAAAATCCTCGCTCATCACCGATTCATTTGTCACCGAATCCAATCAAGGAAGATCTTTGGGAATTTATTCCCGGGGAATCGACGTCATCGGCCAAAAAATCGCTATTATAAAAATCTATTATGATTTTGAGGCGTTAAATAAAGAAACCCGCCTGTCCGTTATTATTTTCATGACCCTC
>JAFCZV010000227.1 GCA_019314155.1 Deltaproteobacteria bacterium | reverse complement strand
CTTTGAGAGATTCCGGAGTTTATCCCGGTCAACACATATCCCGGTCATTTCCATCTTCATCAAAACAGGCACCAGGGGCATTTCGACTTTTTCAAACAGTCCCATCAAACCGGAGGCTTTGATTTTCGGCATCAGAACATGATAGGCCGCCAATGTAACATCTGCATCTTCGCAAGAATAGGGGGCAGCCTTTTCAATGGGGATTTTTGCAAAACTCATGCTCTTTTTGCCTTTGCCTGAAACTTCCTCGTAGGTAATTGTTTTGTGATCCAGAAAATCGAGGGCAATCTGGTCCAGGTTGTGGGCACGTTTTGAAGGGTTGATCAGATACGATGCCAGCATGGTGTCGAAGATAACGCCGGCCAGGTTTATTCCGTGTCGCTTAAGAACCATCCAGTCATATTTTATATTCTGACCGACCTTTTTGATCTTAGGATTTTCCAGCACCGGTTTTAACTGTTTCAATACTTCTTTAAGCTCGAGCTGTGCGGGTGCATCCGGATAATTATGGGCACAGGGAATGTAAAACGCCTCATGAGGCTTAATAGAAAAGGACAGACCCACGATCCGTGCCGCCATCGGATTCTTGGAGGTGGTTTCGGTGTCGACGGCGAAGATTTCGGTTGTTTCCAGGCGAACGAGCAGATCAGACAGTGCCGGCATGTCAAATATCGTTCGGTAATCTTTATTTGAAAGATCGGACTGTTGAGGGAAGGCTTGCTGCAATTTCCTGAATTCCAGCGTTTTAAAAAGGCCTGACAGCTTGCTATTGTTCGGTGGTTGGCATTTTAAGTTTTCAGGATTGAATGGAACCGGCGCATCCGTATCAATTTTAACCAATTTTTTGCTCAAAAAGGCCTGGTCTTTGTATTGAACAAGATTTTTATGCTGTTTTTTCTTTGTAATTGTGTCGATTTGTTCATAAAGATTCTCAATGTTTCCATAAGTTTGAATCAAAGGCAGGGCTGTTTTGGGTCCGATGCCGGGAACGCCGGGGATATTGTCCGACGAATCGCCGGAAAGCGCCATAACGTCGATCATTTGTTCGGGCTCAACACCAAAAGATTTTCTAATGCCTTCTAAATCGATGATTTTTTCTTTCATGGGGTCCCAGATAGTGGTCGTATCGGTGACCAGCTGCACGAAATCTTTGTCTCCGGTGACCATTACAACGGAGAATCCGGCCGCTTCAGCCCGTCGTCTGAAAGTGCCAATAAGATCATCCGCCTCAAAACCTTGCATTTCCATAACCGGGATGTTGAATCCATGGGTGATTTCCTTTATATAGGGGACTTGAACCGACAAGTCTTCAGGCATGGGGGGCCGATTGGCTTTGTAGTCCGGGTATATTTTGTGCCTGAAGGTCGGCCCCTTGGCATCAAAAAACATCGCCATATACTCCGGGGATCGATCTTCAATGAGCTTCATTAACATTCGGGTGAACCCAAACGCTGCATTTGTTGGAAGTCCCTTTGAATTGCTCAACCCCCGTATGGCGTGGTAGGCACGGTAAATATATGCACTGCCGTCTATAAGATATACTGTTCTGTCATTTTTCATATGGATTCAGTGGTGTTGCAAGCTGCGTTCGTTCTGGCTCGGTGCCGGTTGACACGGCTCCTTTATTGCGTTAATTTTCTACCACAATATATTGTTGAGCGTTCTGTTCCTATCATTAATTAAGTAAAACAGCAAGATCGCTTAAGGAATTAATAAATGAAAACCGGCAAGATAATTACCGAAGATGATAAAATCAAAAGTACCCTCGAAAACGCAAAGACTATTGCCATTGTGGGTCTAAGCCCCAAACCCGAAAGGGACTCCAATAAGGTCGCAAAATATCTCAAAAATCAAGGATACAAGATAATTCCGGTCCGGCCCGGGCAAAAAGAAATTCTGGGAGAAAAAGCCTATGCCACACTTGATGATATCCAGGAAAAAGTGGATATTGTGGACGTATTCAGAAATCCCGCACAGATTGTGCCCCATGCCCTTGAAGCCGCCCGCTTGTCGCCGAACGTCTTCTGGATGCAGCTGAACATCGAAAACCCGGAAGCAGCAGCACTTTTAACAGAAGCAGGCGTCGATGTGGTGATGAACAAATGCATAAAGATCGAACATGACAGGCTCTGTAAAAAGAATATCTTATAGAGAAAAACGCCGTATTGCCAGACAAAGCGGCTGCCACTGCTGCAATGAGAAACCACCTTTCTGCTGGAGTTGCCGTTGCGGCTTTGCCATTTGTCAGGAATGCATGTTGGAAAATTTCTGGGGGATGTCTTGCAACGGAATCACCTGGGAATGTCCGGACTGCGGTGACAACAACGGGTTCGGCAACCAATAACCGGCTCATATAATAAATTTACGACTCGGATTTTCTTCAATCCGTTGAATCAATTTTTCATGTGACGTCTTCCTGCCGCCCTATTTCTACGACTTTCTCAAAATAACATTCCGCTTACTGAAATTGTGACCGTAACCAATTCAATCGGAACCTATTTTGGGGAACTGCTATAAATCAAGGATCTTTGCGATTTCTTTCAAACTGTGTATATGAAACTCAGCGGAAAGGGTTCTGTTTCGATACGCCACAAAGGGCATCCCCGCCGCGTTTGCCGCAATTTCGTCGAGGTTCGAATCCCCTACATATAACGCATGGTTCGGTTCTATTCCAAAATGTTCCAGAATCTTTATCAGCGGATCTGGGTGAGGTTTGGGGCGCTCCACGTCCATGGAACTGACCACAAGGTCAAAATACCCTTCCAGGTCGTGTTCGCTGAGAACTCGATCCATGGTGTCCGATCGATTTGTTGCAACTGCGGTTTTATATGTTGGCCTGAGCGTTTTAAGTAGCTGTTTTAAATAGGGTTCTATGATCATATATTTTAAAAATGGGAGATAGCTCATATTTTTACGATAACTCTGGGCCGCCCGGATATCGTCCGGGTCATTAAAGAGGAATGCGATGGACTGGTCTGCAGTATGGCTGTGACAGTAAGCAAATTGATCGGGAGTCAAGGCCGGTTGGCCGCAATGGTCCAATATCTGATTATAGTAAGCAATGTTTGCCTTTGCTGTGTCGAACATGACACCGTCACAATCGAAAGCAACAACTTTGATATTTTTCATCTTATTTTTTTTGGTTTGCCGGCCGGTCTGAGATATAACCGTAGACATAGATTTTAATCTCCGACCGTATTTTGCTGTCCGTTGTTAATTTGATGGTATCGAAATAGCGGCCCTTATCATTTTTCAGGTTTTCAACCGTAAGAACATATTCGATTTTTTCTGAGGATTTATTTTTTTCAAGCGTATAACGGATGTATTTTCCATTAATAGTTGTGATGTCGGAAATTTTGAACGGATACTTTTTTTCAGGTATGATCTTTACGGTTGATTTTATTTTATCGCCGGAAAAACCGCGCAGAGTGACTCGCTTCGGGACGATGGTGACAAAGTTTTCGACATTACCAGAAACTGTCAGGTGAAGTACGGGTTGGCCGGGTATATTGGTTTTGACCCTTATTGTTTTGGTGAGTGTTCTTCCACCGTATCCCGATGTATCGACTTTAATGACAATCTTTCCCTCGCCGCCGGCAGGGATCTGTCTCGGGTATGAGACAGCGGTACACCCTCAGCCGGTTTTGACGCTCTCAATCTTCAGCAGAGCGGTTCCTTTGTTTTGTATGACAAAATCATGTGTTATTTCAGTGCCGTCTGTAACCGAAGCAAAAGTGTAACGGCTTTCCGGTAAAAAGGCGGATGGTGATTGAGGTGTTTTTTTCGAGACGCCAAAAGCGCTGGTTTGAGAAAAAACCATGGAGAACAGTAGAAAAAAGGCAGCACATATTTTAAATTTCATTTTAAAAAATTCCTATAAATAATACGCTGTATTACGGTTTAAAACTTCCGATTCTCGACCCCATTATCCGGTTGCCCGACAGGACATGAACAGTTTATTTAAGTTGCATCCTTTGGAATGTCAAGTTGCATCTTTTTATTTTAAGCCGACCCTTCTGTTCGGCCTGTGCCAGAATCGACACGGTAAAATCCAGGTAACCCGTATCTGAATACAGGATTTAAGTCATAAAAAACGGGTCCACATCCAGCACAACCTTGACACCAGGTTTATGAATGATTGCCCTGTTTTCAAACCATATCTTATGAAGAAACCTGTGGAGCGGTTTTACGTTTTGGCCTTTTAGTAATATTTGCCAGCGGTAGTGTTTGGCGATCTTTGGAATAGGCGCTTCAATGGGGCCTAA
>JAFCZV010000226.1 GCA_019314155.1 Deltaproteobacteria bacterium | reverse complement strand
GATATTTTGCCAGTTTGTATCTAAGATAAATCGAATGACATAATCTGTCGGACTTTCCATTAAGCTGCTTTCTCCTCTAATTTCTTCTGAATGACATTAAGATTTTTTTGAGTGAAATAATTTGTGCCAAACAAAAAATTATATTATCATATCTTTGATTTTCAGTCATAGAGAAATGCAGTAAAAATTTAACTATACCTGAAGCGGTAATATTTTCAAAAAGTTAAAGTGTTACAAAAAACTTTTTTTGTATTCATCTTTTTACAATTTGTCTGGAAAATGGCATATACATGAATCACAGATAATAATGTTTCACTTTTCAAGAATTAAAAAAAGATCTTTGAATCGAAAATTCAGACTTCATGAAAATTTTAACCATCAGTGACAGCGTTGAAAAATCCCTTTTAAAAGAAGATCTGCTTCGAGAAAAATACCGGGGGATCCGTTTTATCCTTGGCTGCGGAGATCTTCCACCCTATTACCTTGAGTACCTGATCAACAGCCTTAATATTCCCCTTTTTTACGTGCCGGGAAATCATGACGAACAATCCCACCAATCCCAATTAATGAAAAAATCGTTTGCTCAGGGCTGTAAGAATATCGATCAAGAAGTCATCCTTTTTAAAGGGCTGCTTATCGGAGGGCTGGCAGGATCACTTCGATACAAGAAAGGGGAATATTTATATACCGAAGCCCAGATGAAACAAAAAATTTTCAGCATGATTCCCAGGTTGATGCTAAATAAGATCAAATTTAACCGATACATCGACATTTTGATAACTCACGCTCCGCCTTATGGTATCCATGACCAAACAGATTTGCCCCATCGGGGATTTAAGACGTTTCTGAGCTTTATAAAGTTGTTTAAACCCACTTATCTCATTCATGGTCATACCATGCCTAAAAAAAGAAACGAGTTGAGTCATTATAGGTCTACAACAGTGATAAATACCAATCACTATAAAATTTTGGAAATAAAAAATGCCCTTATTTGAAGACAAAACGACCAGGCGCGCAAATAAGGAACACCAGCTCGATATCGATTTTGACAGCGCAATGTATAAAGCCTTCAAAGAAGAACTCAAAGGGTTTCTTCTTCGCAAATCCCGCAGGCTTCTCCCATTTGAACTGGTAAAGGATAAGCTCGAGATTTGGTTTGCAAGAAATATGGGAATACAGGCGGTTCCCATCGAGAATATTGTTGGAAGTGAAGGCCGCTATCGAAGTTTTACCCGGCAATTTCTGCCCCTTCAGGAAGACCTTCGGGATCGCTGGAAAAAAGTGAATCAGGCCCGGTATTTAAAAAAAGACCTTCCTCCGGTGGAATTGTACAAGGTTGGTAACGCCTATTTTGTCAAAGACGGCCATCACAGAGTCTCAGTAGCTCGCATTAAAGGTAGCAGATATATTGAAGCTCAGGTCTACGAATATGAATGTGATGTCCCTTTGGAAAAAGATGCGGATCTGGACAAACTGGCCATTCAGGAAACATATCATCAATTTTTAAAGGAAACCCAGCTGCGCAAAAACCGTCCACATTCAGATTTCCAGTTAACGCTATTAGGCGGATATAGCATCCTCATGGAACACATTCAGGCCCACAAATACTTCCTGGAAAAAACAAATGCCGTAGAGATTCCTATTTCCGAAGCAGCCTGTTCCTGGTACGACAGGCTGTATGAACCATTTGTATCAGCCATACGTAAAAATGGAATAATAAAACGGTTTCGTCACAGGACAGAAACGGACTTTTATCTGTGGGTGATCAAAAACAGGCGCAAATTAATAGAAGAATTTGCCGAAAATGAGGAAGCTGAAAACCTGGTAAAAGCTTATGCCTGGAAATACAGCAGGCCTTTTCGAAAAATCATAGGCGCATTCAAGCGTTTTTTCGGGTTGGTTCGGTATTGAAATAAAAACGTTGACACGATTTTATTGTCTTTTTTAGGAAGTGGCAGGTGATCAATTGGGCTGGTTTATAACTGACCACCCACCACTAGCATTTAACACTTACATTACCATCCGGAACTTTCAGCCGCAATGAACGATGAAAACAATAAAATACCGGTAGACCACTTATATTCCGTATCAGAGCGGCAAAGCAGCGTTATATAAAATCGCACTTGAGCGATTTTATTTCTTCTTTTTGACAATAAGCCCCACACCCCTTAACCAACTTTTTGCCACCGCTTCCGGTTTCTCTCCGTTGACGTTTACACGGTAATTCAGCCGAGTCATGGTGGCCGTGTCCAGAGATGGACCAATTTCGCCTAAAATAAATTTAATCTCGGGATATTGATCCAGCACCGCTTTGCGGACCACCGGCGCCGGGTTGTAAATTGGGAAATAGTTCTTGTCATCTGTGAGTACTGTCTGGTTATAGTCTTTGATTTCCCCATCGGTGGCAAACGCCATGCCGCTCAGAACTTGATTGTCGCGCACCGCTTTTTTACACAGGGGTGTCTCCATTTTTTTAACATTTGCATCCGGAATCTCTTTTCCAAAGGTAAGACCGTAAAATTCCATCATTCCTTTAAAGCCATCCGCTCTGGAATAGAACTCTGCGTTGGACGCGAGGGTCATCTTTCCGGGGTTCTTTTTTGACCAGGCAGCCCAATCCGACAGTGTTTTGATCCCCATTTGATCTGCCTTTTCAGCCGACATTACGATGGCATATGTATTGTTAAACTTTGCCGGCTTGAGCCACATGAGACCGTTTTTCGCGTCAACGGCTTTTACCTTTTCAAAAAGCCCCATAGAATCGCGAACCACCTCTTTTTTCTTGAAAAACGTCATCCACGCAGTTCCGGTATATTCCATGTAAACATCAATCTGGCCCTGTTCCAAAGCTTCGCGGCAGACATTGGTCCCACCAAGGGAGGTTCGGTCTTTGACCGGTATTCCTCTGTCTTGCAGTAGTGTTGCCATGATCTTACCCAGGATAACCTGTTCAGTAAAACCTTTTGAGGCAACATTGACCGGACTGCCTGCAAACCCATTCAAAGGAACAGCCAAAAAACTTAAGGCCACCAAAAAAATAAAAATCTTTTTCATAATTCCTCCTTTTCCTGCTTAAAGATTGTAGTAAAAAAATTCCATGGCCACATCACACAGCCTGATATTCTTCTGCCCGAATACCTTCACTAACGACAATTTTCTCCAACCGGGCAAAAAGAAAATCGAATGCCATGGCAATCAATGCCACCGGGACCGCGCCGGCCATCATAATCCCCATATCCATCAGGGCAATGCCTGTGAATATCCAGAAACCGAGACCGCCGCCGCCGATCAAAAAGGCCAACGGCGCCGTACCGACGATAATGGCGGTGGATGTTCTGATACCTCCCATAATAATGGGCAGTGCATTGGGAAGTTCGATCTTGAACAGAATTTGCCTGGGGGTCATCCCCATACCGTTTGCTGCCTCGATGATATCCTTGCTTACGGATTGGATGCCGGCATATGTATTTCGGACAATCGGGGCAACAGCGTGAAAAAAAAGTGCAATCAGGGCCGGGACAGCACCGATTCCGGAAAGACCGAAAACCGGCAGAATACCGTAGGCCAGGGCAATAACCCCAAGGGACGGAACGCTTTGCCAGATATTTACGAGCGTCATAATTGCCGGTCCGAAGGCTTCAAACCCTTTTCGGGTCATTATGATTCCGAGGCTCACACCTACGGTTGTCGCAGCCGCCAAGCTTATAACGACCAGAAAAAGGTGTTCCCAGGTGAGCCGGATAAATTCAGACATATTATTTAAAGTATATTCCAGGGCCCCGTAATATTTATATAGCCATAGAACAATGAGCGCGGTAATCGCCATGGGAATTAGCTTTTTTAAAAAAGGATAAAATACCTTGGGCTCCATAGTTTTATTTCCTCAAAACGGTTTTAATATCTTGTTCATTCAGTGTTCCGTGAACCTTTCCTTCGTCATCCACCGCTATAATGAAGCCTAAATCATGGGTGAATATTTCCGAAAGCCCGTCTTTAAGGCTTGAATTTACGGACAAAAATGCGTCCGTCGACTGTGCAACTTCACCAACTGTTTCGGATTTCTTGGCCAGGGCTTCCGGGTCAACATGTCCGATCAGCCGGTTTTCTTTATCTACGACGATGAGCTGATCCGTTCGGAGTTGAGAAAGCATCTCTTGGGCCTTTGCCGGCGTCTCATCTTGCATGATGGTCGGCGGATCCGGCTGCATGGCGGATTTAATTTTGAGAAGATTAAGCCGCTTTAACGTCCGATCGCCTCCGACAAAATCC
>JAFCZV010000225.1 GCA_019314155.1 Deltaproteobacteria bacterium | reverse complement strand
TGTAGGAGACCAGTATGCAGGCATACTCCTCAGCCAGCTTTTTATGACGGGCCATGATTTCTCCCATGGCCTCGGGGGCCCCCCAGCCGATTCCTCCGGATTCATCGTTCAGATTCCACATCAGGCGCCGCATGACGATACGGGAAGATTCGATGTCCTGCTGAGCGAGGCGGGCGACTACAGCACCCATTGCCGTAACGGCCCGCCATTTGACTAACTCTTCTGAATGATAAAAGAAGGAGAACAGCGGGTTGACAGCCTGGCGTGGCGGAAATTGACAAATCTTCTCGAGGCTTGTTTCCAATGGATTGTCGTTTAGAAGTCCGAGAATTTTCTTTTTGAGTTTCCTGCCGCCCATATTCTGTCTGTCGTTTGCCTTGCCCCTCCTGCCCAATGAAATGTTTCCCCGTTCAATTCCCAGCCCCTTGAACCGGGGCAACGCCTTTTTCACCGGTTGAGAATTTCAGGTTAGATGTCTTCCCAGTAAATACAATCTTCCGGACAGTACTTTATGGCTTCGTCGACTTCGATTTTAGGATATGAGATGCGCTCGATTATTTCGATGTGCCCTGCATCGTTGAGTCTAAAGACAGAAGGAGACACCTCGATACATGCGCCACATAAACTGCATGGACTCAAATCAACGACAGGTACTTTCATGCTTGTTCGGCGATTGTTTTCCCGATTTTTTTGCCAAGCTCGAAACAGGCGTTCAACCCCTCCTTATCCGGCACATACTGAAGTCTGACCCCCGGATCTATGATGTCAAACTTCATGTCCTCAAGCGCTGAATTGATCATCTTGACCGCCTCACCGCTCCAGCCGTATGAACCGAATGCAGCGCCGATTTTGTTGATCGGTTTCAGTCCTTTCATATACATCAGAAAGTCACTTACAGTGGGAAATAACTGGTTGTTGAGGGTCGGCGATCCCACAACAACGGCAGCGGCGTCGAGAACCTCCGTCATAATTTCACTGCGATGTGAACTTCGGATGTGCATAGGCCTTACACTAACGCCTTCACTTGCAATTCCCGCCGCAATCTCATCGGCCATGGCTTCTGTGCTGTGCCACATGGTATCGTAAACGACCACCGCCTTTTTTTTCGGCGCCTGTTTTGCCCATTCGGCATAGGCAGAAATAATTTTACCCGGATCTTTCCGCCAGATGATTCCATGATCCGGACAAATCATGTCGATTTCAATGCCCAGTTCCGTAACTGTGTCGATAAGCTTGAGTATCAGCGGCGAGTACAACAGTAGAATGTTCGCATAATATTTTTTTGCATGCAGCATGATTTCGTCGTCGACCTCATCGTCGAAGTTTTCATGCCCTGCATAATGCTGGCCAAAGCCGTCACTGGAAAAGAGAATTTTATCTTCTTTCAAGTAGGTAAACATGCTGTCCGGCCAGTGAAGCATTCGGGTTTCAAGAAACGTCAGAGTCCGGTTTCCCAAACTCAGTTCTTCACCGCTTCCCACGGCATGATAGTTCCACTTTTGGGGAAAATGCCGGGCAAGATTTTTTGCACCCATTTTTGAACAATATAGGGGCTTGTCTTCACCAACTCTGTGCATTACCCGAGGCAACCCGCCGGAATGGTCCATTTCGGTGTGGTTGCTGATAACATAGTCGATTTTTTTTGGGTCGACAATTTTGGAAATGTTCTCGATGAGTTGATCGGAAAAATCCTTCTTGACGGTATCGATCAGTGCGATTTTCTCATCTACAATCAAAAAGGCGTTGTAGGTAGTCCCCAGATGTGTAGAATATCCATGAAAATCTCTTATATTCCAATCGATTACGCCAACACTATAAACTCCCTTTGCTATTTTTACAGGTCTCATCTTCCTCCAGTCCTTTAATTATTCTTTTTCAAAATCATCTTTTGATGCGCCACACACCGGACATTCCCAATCATCGGGGACATCTTCCCATTTTGTACCAGGCGCAACATCATTGTCAGGATCACCTTGTTCCGGGTCATAAACATAGCCGCAAATCGTACATACATACTTATCCATTTGAAACTCCTTTTCTGTTAATTAATTTTTTTGGTTGCCCAATGAAAATCTATGTCCATTTACTGATATTTAATCTTCAGCAATCGCTGAACCGGGTCCGGCAAGGGGTTTGAACATGCTTTTTACAAGGGCTTTGACGTTCTCTTCTATTTCGTCGCGGACATTCCTCATAAAATCTATGGATTTTCCGGCAGGATCAGACAGATCCCAATCCAGTCTTTGGGCACCTGGAACAAAAGGACATTCTTCGCCACAGCCCATGGTGATAATTATATCCGGTTTCATTTCCACCAACGTCGCTTCCAAAGGCCGGGCTGTGCGAAATGCCATGTCGATTCCTTTTTCCTTCATGACGTCCACCATGTCAGGATTTACTTTCACTGCAGGTTCACTGCCGGCTGAAGCGGCTTCAATTTTATCGCCTGCTAAATATTGTGCAAAAGCTGCAGCCATCTGGCTGCGACAGGCGTTTTCCCGACAGGCAAACAGGACTTTCTTTCTCCCGACCAACGGTAATAAAAGTTCTTTGACCGCCGCTTTTACATCCGTAAGAACGGTGGGATGTTTTTCCATATCTCCGAAGTCTTCAATGTGGCGATAGGTAAGACTGCCACTGAATTCGGCGCCGACAGCATCAAAAAAATATTGTGCTGTAAGGTTGACGCCTTCAAAAAGATTTTTCCCTTTTGTGGCCCCCTGGGCAAGGAGATATCCACGTCTGTAATTTCGTGCCGGATCGGTAAGATTCAGTTTATATTTTCTGGCCCAGAGCGTCTGGCTCCGATCGATGGGTGCCTTTAGCTGGGCGGTGACATTATAAAAATATATGGGAGAGGCCAGAACGACAGCATCCGCCGCACGAAGCAACGGGTAAATTTCATGCGCCATATCGTCGTCTTGTGTAACACAGTATCCGTTTTTTTCACAAAAACCACAGCCCAGACATGGGACGATATTCTTTTTGGCCGCTTCAATGACACGGGTTTTGGCCCCATATCTTTTAACTTCATTCATGAACGCTGAAAGAAGATAATTTGTATTTCCCTTTTTTCTTGGGCTTCCTTGCAACCCGAGAACCAGCATAATCGATAATTCCTCATTTTGAATGACATTTTGTGCACGAAGTCGGACCGGCTTTTTTACCTTCCTTGACCAGGTTGCGGTGACATTTCCTGCAATTATTCATAACCTGCTTTTTCTCTAATTTTCCTTCCTCTTTTAAAGCCTCTATAACACCCAATTTCTGCGGGAATATATCATGGCAGATTTTACAGTCACCTAAAGTGTTTTGATGCTTTTGGTGTGGGAAATCCACCGTTCCTTTACTGCCGCCGTCAAGGGTAATTTCTGCCGGGCCTTTTTCTGTGATTCCGGCGGCTGTTACAACCGCGGAAAAAACTGCAAAAACGAAACACACGACAATGATGATCGATTTCATACGATATTTTCCATGGTTTTCCTCAATTTGGCCAAGTGTCGCAGAGTTTACCCTGATAGATAAGGCCTTACAATAATCCCCACGACCGTTCAATAATTAGTATGCTTCTTCATCCGGAAGGGCGAAAAGGTAGACTGGCGCTCGGGTGGTAGTTTCCCATAGAGATTCCATGGCCGCCGGCTTAGCGGGCTGCTGAAATCAGAACAACGGTTTAAGCCGTCCCTTCCAATTGGCACTGGGTAAAGTCTATTTCCTGGTTGCAGCCGCTGCACACATGTGTTCTGTCAAACTCATCAGAGAAGATTTCCACTTCTTTGGCACAATTCGGGCAGTTGCATGTAAACGACTTTAGGGTCTTGAAATTTTTAAAACCCGGACAATGTTGTGGTGTAGGCATAATATTCTCCTTTTAGATAAATTAAATTTGGCCATCGTCACAGTTTCTCGGCGATTTCACGGCCATAATCCTGGGCCATCTGAATCCCTCCGCCCAGAGAACTCGATTTGAGTTTTAAGGGGCCGCCGACCATGTCCATTTTAAAAATATTCTTCATGGTGTTGAATATGCGGTCCGGTGCTTCACCGCTCCATCCAAAAGCCCCAAAAGCCCCCCCCGCTTTACCTTCAAGTTCAGCCTTTTCAGCAAGAAAAAGCATGGTTTTCATTCCCTGGATCATATCGCCGTGATACGTGGCGGACCCAAATACAAGGGCATCATATCCTTGAAGGTCTGTTTCTTTTTTGATTGCGTTGACCTTTACGACCTTTGTTTCATGACCTGAAAATCGAATGCCTTCAGCAATTAGCTCGCCG
>JAFCZV010000224.1 GCA_019314155.1 Deltaproteobacteria bacterium | reverse complement strand
CGATTTTGGCCTTTTCTTTTTTCGCATATTTATCAGCCATTGAAGAAGACGTGTCCAGGATCACCACAAAATTGTCAACCTTGGGTACATACTGATTTGCGTTAAATTTGTAGGACTCAAAAGACGGCGCGGTTTTCATAACTTTTTTGCCACCGCAACTGATCAGCAGGGTGCTGATCATTAAAATAAACAATACTCTCAAATAACGCTTGGCCATAACTTTCCTCCTTTTCAAAAGTTTATTTTTTTAGTTTGGTATACTTGGATCCCTCAAGGGTCAGGTTATACATCAGACCTTTTTGGCCTAATACAAAAGCGACGATCGGGTCTTTGATATTGGTCGTATCAATGGAACCGCCGGCCCCAATCTCAATTAGAGCAACAGATCCGTCCACGCCAGCCTCCCAGCCGGAACTGGCCCGGAATTTTTTCAGTGCCCCTTGCTGCATAAAAACCAGAATTATGGTTTTCTTCTGTGCTCCGAGTTGAAAACCAAATGATGCTGCAGCGGTATTATAGTAATCCACGGTTTTGCCGCCGATGCGCAAAGCCCCTTCGCCATATTCGCCTCCGATTCCAATACCGGCCTTAAAAACACTGGGAAACACCAGAACACCTTTAGCTGCTTTTAAAAACTCCTTACCGCCTTTAACATGTTTATCAAAGTTTTCCAGAGCGACATCAACGCTTACATCGATCTCTTTGGCAGTGGCGGCATAAGCGTCGGCTGACTGAAAAACCATGAAGCATAGCGTCATGATGGCCATGACGGTAACGATTGTCAAATTCCTTTTACGTATACTTGCGAATCCAAAGTTCATCTTAATACCTCCTTTTCTCAAAAGATTTGAGTTTATGAAGATGCATCGCATTTCATAGTAAAGACCGTTGTTTGTACCAAATATTGAAATTAATTAAAACAGCTAACTTCAATTCGATTTTAACACAGGAAGCCGGGCAGTCGCATCCCAGATAAACAGAGCGGTGATTTTGTCCCAAAAATCACCCCCCAAAACAAACAGGCTTGAAATAAACATCATATCGCCCGCAAGGTTAACTGTAAATCGATGCAACTCATAACCCGGTATCAAGTGTGGTGCATAAGGTGCCAGCCAGCAGGTCGGTGAAGTGCTGAAAAGGAAAGACATCGATGCCATCCTTTGTTCGCAATACCGGTCCGCGAGGATAAACGATTATCCGACGACGCAATCCCTTTAGCTTTGCCACGGCACGCAGTCCCCTGCACCAACCCTCATGGAATGTGCTGCCGGATTTCGCCTCGATCGCGATTATTCCCGACTCTTGCAGCAGCAGAAAATCGACTTCGGTCTTGGGTTGACCGGCAGGTGCCCAGTAATACATCTGGTCACAAATTCCACGGTAATCCTTATATGCCCGCAACAACTGAGCAACCATTCCTTCAAACAGGGCACCCTTTTCCTCTGCAACTAAATCACCCTTTGCGCGCTTCATGGCCCGAACAATGCCAGGATCACACCAGTACCATTTGGGCAGCTTCCGTTCCCGCACGCGCAGTTTGGCCTCGTATGCCGGAAGCCGGAAACACAGAAGGGTCTCTTCCAGGATATCCAGGTAACCTGCCACCGTTGTCCTTGCCACCCCGGCTTCTCGGGCAATGTTGGTCACATTGATGGTTTGGCCGTGAGCAAGGGCCGCCAAAGGCAGAAAACGGGCAAACCCAGACAAGTTTCTAACAAGAGCCTCTGACTGGATCTCTTCTTTCAGGTAGAGCCGTGCGTAGGCTGCAAGGGTTTCTTCTTTAGCCGTTGAGTCCCAGACGATTGGTAATAATCCATACCGAAGGGCCTCTTCCGGAACAAATCGAGCGCCAATTTCTTCGGGCACAAAGGGGTGCATGGAACGGTGCAGTGCCCGCCCTGCAAGCAAGTTGACGTCCGCTCGCTTGAGCTTACGAGCACTCGACCCGCAAAGGACAAAACGTAGACGCTTTTCTTCGATGAACCGGTGCACCTCGTTCAGTAGATTGGGCAGCCTCTGAACCTCGTCAACGACGATCCATCTGTCGGTTGAAACGGCACGCACTTCGTTCGCGAAAAGGCCGGGATTTGCCAACAGCCGTTGGTAAACCTCCTCGGACAACAGATCGAACACATAAGCGTCTGGAAATGTGGCTCGAAGCCATGTGCTCTTGCCGGAGCCCCTGGGTCCAAGGAGGAAGAAGCTTTGTTTCGGGGCCTTGAGTATTCTTTGGAGAACCATATTGACCATCTTGTCGTCATTATTCCACGTAAAATGACGACAATATATACACAAATCTCCACAATGTCAATACAATCTTCGACGACTTTCCTTGATTTCTTGAAAAATAGGATTGACATTCCTAATTTTCAAGTTACATCGAATCTTATTGCAGGACAGACGCCCCACCATAAGATCTGTGGCGGACTTACTTTGTTTCTTGCCAATAACTCGTAGGTTGGGTTGAGAACAGGAACACCAAGAACATTAGACAAAGGTCTCAACCCTGTCTACATTTCTTAAAAACTATTGTCCAGCGGCCCGTGTCGATGTATCGTTTCAAAGGAAAGTGGACAGATTTAAGGTATAAGTAAGACATTGTTTTTATTCGTGGAAAGCGGATTTAGAAATTATTCGACATTTAGGAATTGGATATTTTCTCGGCCATCTCCACAAACGCCCGGGCCACCTGGGAATCCGCATATTTTTCCTGAAACGAGATGCCGTTGTCTCCGCACGCTACAAAATTAGGGTCAAACGGTATTCTTCCCAGAAATGGAATGCCGGCTGTCCGGGCGGTTTTTTCTCCACCGCCGGACCCGAACAGGTCGACCATTTTATTGCAGTGAGGGCAGGTAAAGCCGCTCATGTTCTCGACAAGACCGAAGATATCCATCTTTAGGGTTCTGCAGAAACTTATGGATTTCCGGACGTCCGCCAGAGAAACTTCCTGGGGGGTCGTGACAATGACGGCTTTGGCATCTTTGATGGTCTGAGCGATGGTCAACGGTTCATCACCGGTTCCCGGAGGAGAATCGATAATCAAAAAATCGAGATCACCCCACTCCACTTCTCCAATGAACTGCCGGATGGCGGAATACTTAAGCGGTCCCCGCCATATGATGGCATCGTCTTTGCTGGCGATGAGAGACTCTATGGATACCACCTTTAAATGATCCGAATACTTTATCGGATTCAGCTTGTTGTTTTTATTCAGATCCAGCATGCCAGTAAGACCGAGCATTCTCGGCACGTCCGGGCCATGCAGGTCAACATCCATAATCCCGACATTGAACCCTTTGTCGGCCAGGGCCAAGGACAGATTAACCGAGGTGCTCGTCTTGCCCACACCCCCCTTGCCGCTCAGAATAATGAATTTGTTTTTTATTTTTTTTAAGGATCGATCCACAGAAATGTCCTGTTCCGTCTGCGCCTTTTCCGGCTTCTGTGCACCTTCAACACTGTCATGAATTTGTACCATAATTTGTATCTCCTAATCCTTTGTTCTAAGTTCTGCACCGAAAAAAATCTTCCTTATTGCATCTCGGGCAGTTTTCCGGCCTTCCCGTACCCCAAGGCTCCACCCATCTGTGGTTGCATTTGCGACATCCGAATGTCCGAATCTCATCGACCATCTTGTAATTTCCGCCTTCCACATTGATGGCTTTCCCGTTGATCAAAGCATCTGCAACCACCCTTCTGGCCCGCTCGATGATCCGTCCGAAGGTGGCCCTTGAAACATGCATTTGACGGCCGGCCTCTTCATGGGACATTCCGAGAAGATCGGCAAGCCTTATGGCCTCCCGTTCATCCACCGTAAGGCGCACCTCGGAAAGATCACGCATGGGAATGCCCCTGGGTTTGAAATAGTTGATATCCGGGTTAAACGCCACCATACGACGTTTTTTAGGTCGTGCCATAAGACTCCGCCATCCCTGTTTTTTTATGAGTATATACTCGCAAACAACCTAAGTATTTTCACGAATGTTGTCAAGTTATTTAATTTCTAACTATTTGACAAAAATTACCTTAATGTTATCTTTATCCTAAACTGATCGGTTCCAGGTTCTGGGTTCAAACCCACCACACAGACGGCGGGTAAAGATTCAAGGGTTATAACCGATTGAAACTGCTCAAAATATTAATCAAAATTCGGAATGCCTGCCATAACCTATTGGGTGGAACGGTTTTGAAACCACGATGAAGCCAACATCACATCGATGCAACCCGTTTGAGGTTTTTCCAACCCGGAACGTTGAACCCTACCTGTCCCGTCGAGCAGT
>JAFCZV010000599.1:841-2062 GCA_019314155.1 Deltaproteobacteria bacterium | reverse complement strand
AACTGACGGCCAGCCATGCGGAAAAAGCGCGGTTGAGTTCATTGAGGCTAAAGATATCGCCGGCGCGTACTTCGGCTTCCAGTTGATCCTGGACGGTTTGGAAAAACCGTTCGATGGCGCCGCCTGCCGGAGGGTCCCTGGGTGGCCGATGCAACAGCTTGATGTTCGACCGGTAGCAGGCGGCTTTCAAGCTGTTTGAATGATAAATTTTGGCATTATCCACATAAAGTTCATGGGGTGTGCCGTGAATGGAAAATCCTCGGATAAGCGAGTCGATCAGGATATCCAGACTTTGTCGGAAATAGTATCGCGCCTCGACGATGTATCGACTGTGGCAGTCAATAAACGCCGACTGATAGGTGGGCACAACGTCACCCTTTTCCAACACATAGGGCCCTTCTTCGAAATCGCCAATCCAAAGATCGTGGGTATGTTCCCGGCTCCACCGTTTGCGAACTTTACTGCGGATAACGCCCAGCTTCATACGGGTGGCGCCGGCCTGTTTGAGATGACGGTAAAGGGTGGCGCGTGGCACGGTTATCCCGTACATCTCTTCCATGAACCGATTGATGGTTGTGGGTGAGCGACGGGGCTGTTCTTTTTTCAGTTCAATGGCCTTGTTTATCACCTCAACCGGAATGTTTCGCGGCGCCCCCTGATCCCGACGCTTTTTCCGCGCCAAGGCATCAAAGCCGCCATTGAGGTATCTCTTCAACTTGCGGCGCAGCGTCTTAATCGAGGGCTTGCCGATTCGTCCGTCAGGGAACTGAATCTGTTCTTTTGCCTTTAATTTGAGAAACTGGTGGGTCTCCTCCTTATCGATTTGCCCGTAAATGACCGGGCTTAACAAATCGCACCAGAAGATAGCCCATTTTTCTTGTTTTTTATTCATCAAGTCACCTCCTTCTTCTTTTTGGAGGTGAGACTACCTCAGCTAAAGGCGCAATGTATCGCCAACTTGATGAAAATGGACCGTTTAAAAGTGGCTTGAAAAAAAGATTCGATTAAGACCAGCCGGAGGCAACTTAACAGAGTTTCCTGGCGGGCTGGTTTTCTATACTTTTGCTGCGGGATGCTCAAATGCGAAAGATCCCGGCAAACGCTGGAAGCGGGGTTTTCCTGCAAGACAAGACTCAAGGCCTTTTGAGTGGATTGGATAAAACCGCCCAAGGTTGTGATCCAACGATGCAGTGTTGATGGGGCCAATGTGCTGTCGCTCTG
>JAFCZV010000599.1:0-832 GCA_019314155.1 Deltaproteobacteria bacterium | reverse complement strand
TTGTCGTTTTCGACGTAAATGGCTGAAAATCCCATGATGCTCTGCCGGGTATAGTGTTTGTGGGGAATTGCAAAATCCGGATAATATGTGACTGTTTTACCGCAGCCGGGACATCTGAATTGAATCAGAGAACAGAAAGCAGCTTGGATTAACATCTTGACGATAACCAAAAAACGGCGTTCACGGTATGTGTGAGTCTTGAAAAAGCACGACTCAACGCTGCAGCGTGGACACGGGGGCAGATCATGGGGCCTAATGTGATTCTTTTCAACTTTGTCCTGATATGCTTTAATGTCTTCAAGTGTCGCGCTTGGCGGCATATGTATCCCTCCTGTGTTTAAATTATGGCTTTGTCGAAAAAACCTTAATAAACCAAGAGGGATATTTTTTCAAAGGGGCGGGATATTGTTTTATATATTAAGGCGGGATGACTGGATATCGGGCTAACTGAATAACGGGATAGCGGGATGTCTGGGTAGCGGGCTCTCTGGATGGCGGGATAGTTTATTTGAGACCTTCAGGGTCAATTATTCTGAGACTTAGCAAGTGGTGGACCCGGAAAGGTTCTACCGTTCCGGAGAGAACTAAAAAAGTCGAGATTAAATAGGGCTCTGTAAAAGATGAAACACTAAAACTCCTTGGTGCTATCTGCAGTCTTGGGGTGTCATGCCGGACTTGATCCGGCATCCAGTGCTTTTCTGGATTCCGGCCTTCGCCGGAATGACGACAATAGGGCATTTAATCGTGGTGCAATAAATTAAGAAAAATGTTTAAAGGTTTTAGTTTTTTCACGCCCCCCTTTGGGGGGCCTCCTGAGGCCTCCCGCTCTGCG
>JAFCZV010000223.1 GCA_019314155.1 Deltaproteobacteria bacterium | reverse complement strand
TAAATAAACATTTATTTTATGTTACTTTGTTTTATCAGCGATTACTTATTACACGTTATCCACACACCGGTTGCAATATATTCAAACCGACAAAAATTCATATTGCGTACCGAGTTTCTCCAAGGGAACGATGGATCTTTTCCCGTTGTTGGAAGGATCCGTTTAACCGTATCCGGGGATGGTCCGAAATTGCAGAAAGGAGACCGAATTGCTGTATTCGGTAAAATAAGATCTATCAGAAACTTCAACAATCCCGGAGGATTCGATTATAAAAGATATATGGTGTTTAAAAAGGTTTGGGGAACCACCTATGTTTCATCTCAGAAGGTCGCCCTCATGGAGAAACGATCAGAAAAAGGGGTTGGCACGATCATCGCGGAAGTTCGCAGCAAATTTTCCGACCTTATCGACGCAGCCGGTACAGGAAAGGAGCAGGGTGTAATCAAAGCCCTCATCATCGGAGACCGGAACTCGATTTCGCAAGATTTAAGGGACGCTTTCAACCGCGCGGGGATCGGCCACCTTTTGGCCATTTCAGGGCTTCACATCGGAATCGTCGCAACGGCGGCGTTTTTATTTTTCAGCTGGATGCTTTCTTACATTAAGCTGCTCCTGTGGCACGCATGGACCAAAAAGGGGGCCGTACTTTTATCCGTGGTTCCGGTGTTGATATACGGTTTAATTTCGGGAATGTCGCCATCCACTCAGCGGGCGGTCATTATGGTTATGGTATTTCTGACAGCCTTTTTGTTTGAAAGAGAACACGATTCGATGAACACTCTGGCGCTGGCGGCGATGTTAATTCTGATTGTTCATCCGCCGTCACTGTTTTCAATTTCATTTCAGCTCTCATTTGCCGCTGTTCTTGCAATCATTTACGGTCTGGCCAAAGTAGAATCTCCATGGGAATCTCCTGAAATCCGGGGAAAAAGACCCAAAGTATCCAAGGTAGCCACCACACTGTTTTATTTTTTCATGGCGTCGCTCTTTGCCATCTTGGGAACCCTTCCGCTGGTTATGTTTTACTTTAACCAGATTTCGCTGGTCGGCCTTTTGGCAAACTTTATCATGGTTCCTATGATCGGTTTCGTGGCTGTACCACTGGGGTTGCTGGCCGTATTTTTATACCCGCTGACGGTTTACGGGGCATTGTTCTGTCTCGAAGCATGTTCGGCTGTGCTGAAGCAGGCCCTTTTTATCATAAATTTTTTTGCCGATTTGCCTTTTTCGGCAGTGAAAACCGTAACCCCGAACTATCTGGAGATTTGCTGTTTTTATATCCTGTTTTGGGCGGTTTTAAACCTAAAGCATATTCCGTTTAAAAAACCCGGAGAACAGGATGAAGCACCGGGCAAAGAAGACCAGGTTCAAGGCAAAAAATTTATTGAAAAAGTTTCGCCCGTGGTTGTCCTTCTAGTGGTTTTGGTGTTTGGCGCTGATGCCTGCTATTGGTATTATCAGCGGTTTCGGCATGGTGATCTCCGAGTGACAATGATTGACGTCGGGGATGGTAATTCCACGCTTCTGGAACTCCCTTATGGACACACGATTCTTTTGGACGGCGGCGGTTTTTCCGATAATCGTATTTTCGATGTGGGCGCCAGGATAATCGCTCCTTTCTTATGGCAAAAAAAGATTAAAACCGTTGATACATTGGTGCTTTCTCATCCCAACAGTGACCACTTGAACGGGCTGATATACATTGCCGAACATTTCAATGTTAAAAATGTGTGGACTAATCACGATGCTGCAAATACTTTCGGGTACAAAAAATTCATGGATGGGATTAGAGACAATGACATTCATATGCCCGGGTACGCAGAGATCTTCGGAGCCCATGACATAAACAGTGTTCATATGGACATATTATATCCTCCCGTCGATTTTTCTGAAAAAAGAAAAAAAGAACCATGGCGGAATTCAAATAACAATTCACTGGTTCTAAAAGCGTCGTTCGGATCAGAATCGTTTCTGTTCCCGGGGGATATCAAGACCCGGGCGGAATATGAACTGGTTTCGACTGCAGGGGACAAATTGAATAGCACGGTCCTCTTGGTGCCCCATCACGGCAGCAAAACATCGAGTTCTGATTGGTTTGTAAAAACGGTGAACCCTGCGGTGGTCGTCATATCATCCGGATGGAGAAGCAGATTCGGATTCCCCCATCCGTCTGTGTTAAAACGATATCAGAAAATCGGATGCCGTGTACTGGGCACCGCCCGTAACGGCGCCATATCCATGTCTACAGACGGGAGAACACTGACCATCAGACCCACTGTCACCGACAAGAAAGCATCTCTTGACGAGTATCCATAATTATTGCCTCCTAAATTGAGCGTTTCAGATTGCGCCAGTGTATTATAAACATAATTTCATTAAGATAGATGGGGAATTAACATGCTCTGTATAATTAGAAGCCGGCATATCATGAAACGTTCCTCTGTGATGTGTAAACATGACTGACACTTCCTATTTCCGTCTACAATTCATTGTCTTTGCGCTGGTGTCCGCCGCCTTCACAACCATTTATATCACCCAACCGGTATTGCCTGTGTTACGGGATGAGTTTGCGGCGGATATGGTATTGGTTTCTTTCAGCGTATCTGCTGTTATTCTTGGCATAGCAATATCCAATCTTCCCTTCGGTTTTTTGGCAGATAGGTTGCCTATCCAGCCCATTATTTTAACTGGAGGTATTTTGGTGGCTCTTTGCGGTTTGGTTTGTGCGGTGACAGAAGACTTTTGGGTTTTAATTACAGCACGGTTTTTCCAAGGCCTCTTCATCCCCGCCTTGACAACCTGTCTTGCAGCCTATCTGGCAAAGGTACTTCCGGCAGCGCGGCTAAACGTGGTAATGGGCTCATATGTTTCTGCTACGGTGCTCGGGGGATTGGGTGGTCGGCTGCTTGGCGGCTGGATACACCCGCCCTTGCACTGGCGCTATGCTTTTGTATCTGCTTCGATTCTTGTACTCATTGCTACATTCACCGCGTTTTGGTGGCTTCCGCGCACTTCAATTGAAAACAAACGGCAGCATATTACCATCGGTTATTGGGAGTTACTGAAGCGCCGGGATCTTTTGCTTATTTATTTCTGTGGCGCAGGCAGCTTTTTAATTTTCTCGTCTGTTTTCAATTATTTACCATTTCGGATGACTGCGCCACCTTTTAGTTTCTCTACTGAACTAACGACACTCTTTTACCTCGTATATGTTGTGGGAATCTTTATGGGGCCGACAGCCGGCCGAGCCGGTAACCGCTTTGGAAGTGGAAACACTTTACTGGGGGGTGTCGCCGTTTTAGGGGTTTCATTGACGCTTATCCTGCTGCCTTCAATTACTGCGGTCGTAATTGCGCTTTTAGGTATTTGTGCCGGGTTTTTCACTATCCATGCCGCGGCTGTTGGTTCCCTTAACCGTAAGCTTTCCAGCGGCCAAGGGCGTGCCAATGCTCTTTATGTGTTGTTTTACTACATGGGGGGGTGGTTTGGAATTACCTTGTCTGGATTTGCGTTTAAACGGGGCGGTTGGAGTGCTGTGATATGTATTTGTTTGTTCTTTCTGATCATTCCATTGAGCGTGGGTATTGGAGAACGCAATAACAGACGCCGTCGAACAAGCATATGAACAGGATGTTCGTAAAATCGCTATGGTTATTGCGGTTAGACAAGCGCTTGACAATCAGAGCACATTACTTGCTGCAGGTGTTTGCATCATTGGCTGGGCCATTCAAGCAATAATCCTTATGATCTTGTTTGCTGCTTTAGGGGGTGGTCGATTAGAGCCTAATTTTTAAAAATTGTCACAGCTCTCCTAAGATGAATCCCAAAATTGCTTGCGGAGCGAGCAAAATCAGACTTTTTACGAGTTCATCAAATCCTCAATCTCTTCGGCTTCGATGGGAATGTTTTCCATGAGATCAACAGGACCGTCTTTGGTGAGCAGGATGTCGTTTTCCAGACGGATGCCGATACCTTCTTCTCTGATGTAAATGCCGGGTTCGCAGGTAAAAACCATCCCTTCCTCGAATTTCCGGTATTTATTCCCAAAATCGTGAACATCCAGTCCCAGATAATGAGATGCGCCGTGCATGAAATATTTTTTATAAAGCGGATCATCCGGGTCCTGGTTTTTTATAGCTTTGGAATCCAGCAACCCCAGGCCGATCAACTCCTTTTCCATAATTTTGCCGACGTCTTTGTTATAGGCTTCAAAGGTATTCCCCGGTTTAAGCATTTGGATGGCCGCCTTTTGAACACCAAGGACCGCATTGTAAACCGCTTTTTGTCTCGGGGTGAACATACCGTTTACCGGCACCGTTCGCGTCAGGTCTGAGGCA
>JAFCZV010000598.1 GCA_019314155.1 Deltaproteobacteria bacterium | reverse complement strand
TGCTACTATACAATAAAAAGCCCGGTTTTACTCAAAACCGGGCTTTTTTATTTTACACCCCAGGCACAAAAGTTTGTGCGAACACGCACTTTTTTCTGTGCGTTTCCATGTTTTTCCCCTCACATTGAAATTCTTTTCCCCAAGTTTATCTTTGAATCGATAACTGTTTGTGCATCCCGTCCGATTCCCCTTAAAAGTCGCTGAGGTTAAGGTTTTTCGCTTAGGCTGAGACGCAGTAATTTATCTTTCAATTATTGGATGTCTTTGAAGAATTTAGTTTTTGGCACGGTTATTGTAAAAAAAAGTAAAAATTAGTCTGAAAATTGTGACTCAAGTTAAGCCGTCTTATACCGTAAGCAGACTTTACACTTCGTTCAAGCTGATCGGAAATTTTCATGAAAAAAGCTATGATCTTTACTGTAAGTTTGTGTTTATGCTTGGTTATTATTTGGACAGTCAAGGTCCACATAAACCAACATAAGGCCGCTTCTGGTTTCTCTCCCAGCGAATATACCATCCCCAGACAGATTCAATATCTTTTTACCGTTCAAAACACATCCAAACATTTGCTTAAAAAGGCCGAATTTTGGACCTATGCACCGGTTCAGCAAACCGCAGTGCAACACTGCTCTAAAATCGAAAGCGCTCATGCCTATGAGTTAATAATCGACGATCTGGGCAATCAGATTCTCCATTTTACATTTGATGAATTTCCACCCTATGCAAACCGGATTGTCACCGTCAAAGCGGAACTGTTGCTTTCAAAAAAGGCTAATCCTATGGCGGTGTCTGATCGGAAGCTATTTCTTAAGCCCGAAAAATTTGTCGAATCGGATGATCCTCAACTTTGCCGTTTAGCCCGAGAATTGAAAGCCTCGACACCATTAAAAACCGCTGAAAGAATTTTCCGATGGGTTGTCGATAACGTTCAACATGCCGGGTATTTGAGAAACGATCGTGGAGCCCTTTATGCGCTTCGAAACAGGAAGGGTGACTGTACAGAGTTTATGTACCTGTTGCATGGAGAATTAGCGATCCCCAAAACAAGATTTTCATGAAAGACGAGTCAGACTACATAGCAATGCGGTTAATTAAAGGATCAATAAATTCCCCCGCGCAGCAATTTAACAGATATCGGGTTAAAGGTGAAGGATTAAAAGTAAAAATGAATTCATAGCAATGATTTTACTTAGGGTATGCACAGAGAGTTGAGCATCACGCCTCATTATCTGGGGTATACCTATCTTTGATGAGGAAGCAAATGGGAAAGAAAAATATCTTAAACGGCCATTTAGCACTGTATTTACTGCGATTATCTTCATGGATGATTATGGGTGCATTACTTGTTTTATCGGGAGTTTCTTATGCCGCCGCCGAGACTCTTTGTGCACAGGTAAAGATTGAGATCAGACAGGAAGTGACCCTTGAGCGGCAGGCATTTGATGCGCATATGCGAATCAATAACGGTCTATCCCATATTACGCTTCAGGATGTGGATGTAGCGGTCTCCTTTACCGATGAGGCGGGAAACAGTGTTCTTGCAAGTTCTGATCCGGAAAATACCGATGCCCTGTTTTTTATAAGAGTCGACTCCATGGAAAATATCGATGACATAGACGGCTCAGGGACCGTAGATCCTTCTTCTACAGCAGACATTCACTGGTTGATCATTCCTGCTTTTGGCGCGTCAAACGGACTAGAGGAGGGTACGCTTTATTATGTGGGAGCGACGCTTACCTATACCATCGGCGGTGAAGAGAATATTACCGAAGTGTCTCCGGATTATATCTTTGTCAAGCCGATGCCGGAGTTGACTCTGGATTATTTTATTCCATCAGATGTTTATGGTGACGACGCTTTTACCACTGAAATCGAGCCTCCGGTTCCTTTTTCTTTGGGTGTTCGTGTAAAAAATACCGGCTTTGGTGTGGCCGGAAATTTAAAAATCGACTCGGCTCAGCCTAAAATTGTTGAAAATGAACAGGGCCTGTTGATCGGTTTTTCCATCCAAGGGAGTGAAGTCGACGGACAGCCGGCCACCGACAGCCTACTGGTTAATTTCGGCGACATCGATCCCAACACCTCGAAAATGGCCCGTTGGATCATGATCTGTACGTTATCCGGCCAATTCGTGGACTTTACAGCCGAGTTTTCCCATTCAGACGAGCTGGGTGGAGAACTCACTTCATTATTAGAGGGGGTCAATACTCATTTTTTAGTTCGAGATGCACTGGTGGACCTTCCCGGACGGGATT
>JAFCZV010000222.1 GCA_019314155.1 Deltaproteobacteria bacterium | reverse complement strand
TCCTGTTCCCATCCTCATTTAAGAAGAAGAAAGATCAGCCTTTATCCTACGAAACCATCCGTATGGTTTATGAAGATGCCAGAAAGAAGGCGGGCGTTAAAAAAGGAAAAGGGCTTCATACCTTGCGTCACAGCTTTGCCACACATCTTTTGGAGGCTGGATACGACATCAGAAAAATACAAGTTTTGATGGGCCATGCGAGACTGACCACCACCACGATTTATCTGCATGTGAGCCGCAAAACTCTATCGAAGATCCCAAGTCCTTTGGATCTTATTAACGCAGAAAACTCAGGAAAGGAGGACAGCACCGATGACCCAAATCATAAAACCTGAAAAGAAAACGCCGGAAGTAGCCGATATATTCCATCAACATATTGCCGACTATAAAGCCAAGTATCCCTTATGGCCGGAACATCGTAAAATCGTGCCGTAATCGGCACTGCCCCAAATGCCAGCATATGCCGCGGGAAAGATGGCTTGAAAAACGAAAAGACGAGATCTTACCGGTCAGCTACTTTCATGTTGTCTTTACCCTGCCGCACGAGTTGAACACCGTTATTTTAAACAATAAAAAGGTGATGTTCAACATTCTTTTTGCAGCGGCATCCAAAACCCTTTTGACATTTGGCAAGAATGAACTCAACGGTACTTCAGGCTTTTTGGCTATTTTACACACGTGGGATCAAAAGCTCAATCCCCATTTTCATCTGCACTGCCTGGTACCCGGCGGTGCTGTGTCAAAGGATAGAAAGCGATGGCTGCCGGTAAAAAACGATTATCTCTTTAACGAGGAAGCATTGTCACGGGTCTTTCGCGGCAAGTACATGGAGCGTCTGAATCATGTCCGCAAAACCGGTGCGCTCAAATTTACAGGTGAAGCCTATGGCAACTTCAAAAACATGCTGTATGCAAAAAACTGGGTGGTCAGTGTACGCGACCCCGTCAAGCGCCCGGAACATGTTCTCGAATACCTGGCACGCTATACCCACCGGGTAGCCATTGCCAACAGCCGCATCAAGAAACTTGAAAACTCCATGGTGTCCTTCACCGCCAAGAACCGGAAAAAACAAAGGACGGAAACGATCACCATCACGGCTGTGGAGTTTATCCGGCGGTTCCTTTTGCACAGTATACCAAAAGGTTTTGTCAGAATCCGGCATTATGGTTTTTTGGCCAACCGTAACCGTAGTGCAAATTTAAACACCATTCGGCGTTTGATGGGATTATCCCCTCCACCTGAAAAAGAAGTCGCTTCCCTGGAGGAGATAATGCGAAAGCTTACGGGCACAGATATTACAACCTGTCCCTGCTGCAGCAAAGGAAAAATGCAATTTTTTGCAGAGATACCAAAAAGCCGGGCACGACCACCGAGTCGCCTGATCTGTTCAGTGGGTTAACCGGCCAACTCGTATTTTTTGAATTGTCCTTTGAATAACGATAGGAGAGGTACGCCCTGACCCACAATAATACCCTTAAATGGTATTGTCGTTTGCAGGCATCGAGGTTTAAATGGCGAAATATACAGTATGGTTCATCCCAAATCATTCCGATCTAATATCCCCGCCTGGCAATTGGCGAAGTTTTCCTAATACCAGATTGAAATACAATACCCATAGAGAAAAATCGTGCAAGCTCGTCCGCGAATCGGCGTCGTACATCTTTGTTTTATCAATAATCCCGCATCGATAAATCACCATTCAAAATCCTGTTGCCAATAGAGCTAAAAAACTATAATCTTTGGCTTATCTACTGCGGGACTATGGATAAAACACTAAATAGATATCAGCAATTGAGGCCATTTGCGATAAGTTGGAGTAATCACAAGTTTTAGACCAGACCTAACTACCATCCCATCACCCCAAGATATTGTGTAGCCAATTCAATCAAAAAAATTCACCATACATCCGGTATCTTAGAGTATTTGGAGTCTTCGGTTGTTACGCTTTGGATAATTATTATTGAACGGACTACGGCTACCTATCGGGGTTTCATTCTTGATAAGGCACGCTGCTGCAAGACCAGTATAAATCCAGGTGAGAATCCAGTTCAGCTAACGGCATCTGCTACAATTTCCGGCGTGTTTCCAAAATAGACTTTGGTGTGAGGCCAGGGAATCTCGATACCTTCCTGGTCAAAACGGTTCTTGATCCGCTTGCGTAATTCTCCGGTCAGCCCCCACTGTTCTCCAGGTTTTGTAAAGCCCCGAATACAAATGTCGACGCCATGGGTACCAAGATTGCTAACACGTATCGCAGACGGAATCGTTGTTAAGTTCGTTCCAAAATCGGGATCATCTTTCAGTTCCTGGCACACCATGTTGATAACTTGATAAACATGGCTGATATCCTCTTTATAAGCCACCGTAATATATAGATTGATCCTTGCCCAGTCTCTAGTCTGATTACTGGCAAATTGTATCTGACTATTGGGTATTACATGCATTGTGCCATTTATTTCTCGTAAAACTGTGCGCCTTGGACTTACTTCCTCAACTTCGCCTTCCATTCCCGCAATGGTAACCCAATCACCAATCCGGTACCAGTCCTCCATTACGATGAAGAAGCCCTGGAGATAGTCGCGAATGAGGTTTTGAACAGCAAAACCAAGGCCCAGACTTGCAACACCGAGTGTCGCCAGCAAAGGGGAAATATCTAATTCAATAACTCCCAGAACCATCACAAGGACAATGATCCAGATAATAGCCGAGACTACTTTTATAACGACATAAGCCATTGTTTTGGTGCGGGTGGCTAACTGATCCGGTGATTCTTCCAGGACCTTCGGGGTAGCCGCTATTATTGCCTTTGGAATTATCTTTCTCTGAATAATATTGAATACAATAGCGATGACAAGAATGATTGCCACTTTTGCTGTGATTCCCAGCATTGGGGTAAGTTTAAAAAAGAAATCAGATGCAAACATGAGATATCTCCTTCGGACGATTTGCTTGAGCTGAATGAACGACGCATCCTGGCAATCTTAAAAAAGCTTGAGAGAAGGCAAGCTTCAAAACTATTTCATAGTACCTTTTGAAGAACTCCTCAATAATCTCCAGCCAAACTTTCCCCCTGAAGTGTTCCAGTTGTGGAATATCGTCATGGGATGCAATTGAAATTGCCATTGTGCCAAATTACATATTTCTTGCATATTATATGAGTTTTTGCATTTTTTACAATACCGAAGATATTCTGCAATACATTTCAGATTGGCGTAAAATACAAGATGTTGTGGTGAGTCTTTTCATTATCAACTTGCGATATATTGAGAGTATCATACAAAAAACGGTCTTGTAAAACTTGTGATTTCTTGCCATACACACAACCTGAATCAACTCTAATTTTTTTACATATATCATAAAAATCGAAAGGGCAAACCCTGTCAAACGGATTTGCTCTTAATGAAAAAACGATATCACACAATTTTATGGAAATGATTCAGCAGCTCAAAAATCACTTGTATTTCTGAGCTTTAAACCAGGAATCATCTCCTAAATGAAAATAGAATCTACCCTCAATATGATTATTTTTTATAATTGCCCATCCCCGTCCTAATGCTTCATCATTCTCATCTTGCCCTTCCCATGTAAATTCAAGCCTTTCAATATCACCTATTTTTTCAATCCTATAGTCAATTCGCCCTTGAACTAAACCAAATTGAAAATATCCCAGTTCTTCCGTTTCAAACGAAAAATATCCTTCGGTTTCCATATCAATAAAATCTTGACCCCACATTTCCATTTCTATTATTCGCCACTTGCCGAGGTATGGATTCTTTTTTTTCATTTCTCATCCGTTATAACATTCGATTTTAACTGTTCGGCGATTTTTTGTTCCATATAAGGTTCTTTATCTAGTCGGCTAAATAAAATCCCTAAAAGGGAAAAAATTGCATAATAGTGATCATACTTTAATGTGATTTCTTACCATACTAGCAACCTGAATCAACTCTAACTGTTTTACATATATCTATTGAACAAGGTTTTTAACAGTTATCGTATATTCTTATAATCTCACCAGTCCCTTTTCCTTCGATACTTTTTACATATCCATTTATTACCTTACTCATTGGAATAGGATTGTGCCCAGGGAAGTATTCTTCATATTTTTCTACTGCATCTTCAACAAGACCAGATGATACAACATTAATTCTAAACCCATTTTTCAATTCTAGGGATACCGCTTTGACAAAACTATGGATTCCACCATTAACCATTGCCGCACTTGACGTTAACAACACAGGATGATCTGCTAATATTCCAGTAGTAAGTGTAAATGACCCTCCAGCATTCAAATAATTTTGCCCAATTCTTACGAGATTGACTTGTCCCATCAACTTACTTTTCAATCCGATATGAAAGTCGTCCTCACTCATTAAATCGAAGGGTGCCCACTTGGCTTCGCCAGCAATACAGACAATTGTGTCCATTTTTCCAACGGATTCAAACATTGCTTCAATGGATTTGCTATCAGCAATATCTACTTTGACATCACCCGATTCTCTTCCACCAGTGATAATTTCATGCTTCCTTGATAAATGACCGCTTACCTTTTTGCCAATTGTGCCGCTACCACCAATTATTAATATTTTCATTCCCGCTCCGTTTTATAATAATTTATTGAGATTACCACTTGAAAATCTGACTTGTCAAAACGTATGTTATCTATTTAGTGTTTTATCCATAGTTATATATTAAAATAGCAGAAGGTTATATCCCCAAGGGTACGAGGATTGCTTCAGAACAAAATGATCTAAGTCATAGTAAATAAATAACCTCCTGATAGCATAA
>JAFCZV010000221.1 GCA_019314155.1 Deltaproteobacteria bacterium | reverse complement strand
CCTTCAAACAACAAACCGGCCCCGCCTTTGAGCAGAATAACCCATTCATTTTGATCCTGATCATACCAGAAACCTTCAGGCGAAGAATGTCCTTTGGATACAATCCGTTCGATTTTGAAACTGCCCGTTATTAAAACATCCTGGATTAGCTCCTTCGGGATATCGACAGGGATGGATGAATATATATTCCGGATATGGTTCATAGCTCAATATCTTTCGTAAACGAAAGCGATATCCGCCGGTGCAAATTCAAATTGTTCGAGTTCGTGTGTAAATACCCATCTGATTTCATCATGGTCAAGCAGTTTGAAATCTCCTTTTTCCCAAAAGGCTTTAAAGGCCATCAGTTCAATGGTACCAAAATCATATGTATATATGTTCGACCCGACATATTCACCAACAGTAACAACGACATCAAACTCTTCTTTAAGTTCTCTTTTTAAACACGCCTCCGGTGTCTCGTTCGGTTCAATCTTGCCGCCGGGAAATTCCCACAAATTTGGCAGTCGAGCCGTTGGCTTGCGTTTGGCGATTAGTAGCATTCCATCATTTACGAATATTGCCGCCGTCACTTTGATAATTTTATTTTCCAACTTTTATCTCCCCTCGCCATACCATTTTTCTTTGGTTTCATCATCGGTTGCCGACACTGGAATCTCTTTGTTAAATCCCTGTAAGGCAGACAGCAGTTCCTAAAATAAACCCATCTCCCTATCCCGTCTTATCCAGAACATAACTCATCCAAACATCATTACTTCCGGTTTTGGAAACAGACTTTGAAACGTCACAAACCGCGAAACCAAGGGTGTCGAACACTCTCCGCACCTTTTGGTCCTGCCACAAATAGAAAGTTCTGCCGTCTGAGTCTGTCCGGACTTCAGAGCCTTCTTTTAAAGTGATCAGTACCATTCCATGCTTAGATATTGCGGATGTAATATTTTCAAAAACCTTTGAAAACCGTTCGTAGGGAACATGTACCAGGGCACCGACCAGCATAATTGCGTCAACCAGGAATAAAGAAAAATCATAGGTTTCAAAATCCCCTTCGATGACCTCACATCCGACTTCCTCCCTTGCAAGTTGAGCAAGACCCGGAGAGCGTTCAATACCGATTGCTTCAAAGCCTTGTTTTTTCATCCAGAGCAAGTCACGACCGCTGCCACACCCCACGTCCAGGATAAACGCTTCTGCCGGAAGCTTTATGACCAAAGGTTCCAAGAACGATGACGGATCGATAGAAAACGTCTTTTCGTGGTATGCTTTGTATTCTTTTTGGTAAAAGTCAGTCATTTTCATACCTTTAAGGTTTTGGGTTTTAGGCTCAGGGCTCTGACCATTTTTTTTAGCTGTCCGGGTCGAACGACATGGCTTTTTTGATTTTCTCGGTAGCCGCCTCCTTCAGACCCAACGCATTCAAAGCAATTCCCCAGCCGTACCATGCCGATGGATGGTTAGGACTGATTTCTACAGCCTTTTCAAATTTCTCAATGGCTTCATCGAATTTCTTCATCTCTATCAGGGCCACTCCCCAGCTGCACCATATCTCGGCATTTTGAGGATCATTTTTTAAGATCTCTTTAAACTTTTCAACAGCCTCATCAAACGGCAACATTCGGCACCTCTTAATCGGTTATGGGTTCTTGTTTCAGAGTTATGTGTTTCTATTCTTCGAGCAAGATCAATTTCAAAATCGGTGGGGCAGGGAAATGCAGATATATTTTTAGTACAATATAGAACGAAGTTAATAGCCCAGGAATCAAGGAAATGCAAGGGTTTTTATGGATGCCGCCGGATACGACTCCGGAGTTTCAACATTGGAGAGCTTGATTTCATCCTGCCGCTCTCAGAGGAAAACAATTGAAATTCTGAACCATAAATGCTATTTTAGAATAACATCGAATCGAGATAATAACCGCTAAATTCAGGAACAACTTTTATGTGACCTATAACGGCTTATATATGGCATTAATCTGTACCAGATTATGGGCCTTTTTGTTTTTTTTTGATTGAAGAATTTTACAATGGTGGATAGCCCGGGAAAAAGTCCCGAGCCGGCGGGACTTCTCACGGCAAGTGGAATAACGCCCTCGACAATAAAACGGAAAAAAATGAGCAACCTCTTATCTCAACCCTTGTACAAGCATCCCCATGTGGTTGTAGCGCCGTCTAAATATGGTCATGGTGTATTCGCAACCGAACATATTCCGGCAGACACGACATTGGAAGAGTGCCATCATTTGCGCATCAGAACGGAAGATTGCGGGGGGATCATAGATGATTACGTTTACAGTTTAGAGCCGGAAAAGGAAAACTCGGAAACAGAATCTGAATACTATTCGCTTCCCCTGGGATTGGGAAGTATTTTTAATCACTCCGACAATCACAATACCGAATATTGGCACGACACGGAACGGGATCTGATCGTTTTCCATACGACAAAAGATGTCTCTTCCGGCGAACAGCTTTTCATCAATTATGGCAAGGCCTGGTGGGAAACGCGAGAACTGACACCTGACAACGACCAATGAGGTCATAACATACAACGGAGATGTCTATTGGGCTTGAGACAAAAAAAAGATAAGTTGATCGCAAAATTATTGTATAAATATCCGCCGCTTTTCAATCGATGGGTTGAAAAATCAAAATTCATGGAGTTTCGAGATTCGCCGTGGACCCAATTGGACAAGGACGTCACCCGGTGTCGTTTGGCACTGATTACCACAGGTGGCATACATCTTCGGTGGCAACCGCCATTCAACATGACGGATCCGGCCGGCGATCCGACGTTCAGGGAGATTCCAGCAGATGCATCCACTGCGGATATAGTCATCACGCATAACTATTATGACCATTCTGACGCTGATAAAGACATAAACATTTTACTACCCATCGAGCGTGTCTTTGATCTTAAACAGGCCGGAGACATCGGTGATGTAAACTACCGGCATTTCTCTTTCATGGGGCATATCCTCCATCACCATTTGGATACATTGATCGAAAAAACAGCGCCGCAGGTGGCAACTGCATTGAAAGCGGACAAAGTAGATATCGCGATTTTAACGCCGGCCTGAGGTATTTGCAATCAGTCCGTGGGACTGATACAAAGAGTCATCGAGGATCTAGGAATTGCAACAATCTCCATAAGCCTTTCCAAAGAAATCACGGGTAAGATACGCCCGCCGAGAGCCGTCTTTTTCGGATCATTCCTGGGACATCCTATTTCCAACCCCGGTCAAGTGTCTCGGCAGCTCAGTGTATTGCGCCTCTTACTAAAATATCTGGGAGAAATCCGTGCGCCCGGCACCATCGTCGATATTGACATCACCGCCGTTGACAATTGTACGGCCTCCTCCTCCGATAGTAAATAGGAGAAATTCTTCTATGAAACCAAAACCACCTGCGAAGCGCTTAAAAACAGACAAAGCCTTGGAAAAAGATATTTACATAATACAAAGGAGACCCATTTTCAAAACACTTTCAACCGAAAAACCTATAGCGCCATTCATCCAATTAAATGTTGATGACAACTAAAAAGAGGTGAAATTATGAACAGTGCAGGCAAGGGTATTTTGACAATTCGATATGTTAACGGGTTAGAAGAAAAATTTGAATATGACCGTTTTGAAGATGAGTATAGCATTGCGGCCCACATCAAAGAGGCCCTTAGGGAAAACCAACTTCTACTTGAGCTCGAAGATCGGCTGATTGTAATACCGTATCAGAGCATTCTGTCACTCGATATATCACCGCCGCCGGCCAAGTTGCCGGCAACCGCCTTGAGAAAGGTGGTTCCCATTTCGGCATGATACTGTCCGCTTAATATTTTAAGATCAAAGCACCAATTTTTTTGACAGTTATCCTGATAACATAGATACAATGTCGAATCAGTTAACCCAAATTTTAGTCGGTGCTCTGGGGATTATGGGCGCAACGATATTCGTATTAAATCCGGAATTAGAGGAACTTGAAATCCTTGCCAGTTCAGGACTCAGCGTCAATTATATTAACAAAGGGAGATAAAACCATGAAACCGAGGCGATCGACATTGTCCGTTCCCGGGCATATTAAAAAAATGCATCTCAAGGCTTCTCAACGTCAGGTCGATGTGGTGATGCTCGATCTGGAAGACAGCGTTCCCGTGGATGCCAAAGAACCGGCCCGGAAAATGGTCATCGATTCCATACGTTCTCTGGTCTGGCAGGATATCACCGTAACCTTTCGAATCAATGGCCTGGACACCCCTTTTGGCTACAAAGATCTTCTTGAAGTTGTGGAGGCGGCAGGCCCTCAAATCGATGCCGTGGTCGTCCCCAAGGTCAACCATCCCGGCGACATCCATTTTGTATGCCGCATGCTGGACGGTATTGAAATGGGAAAAGGTTCCTCAAAACGTATCGGCATCGAGGCGATCATCGAAAGTGCCGAAGGCCTGGAAAAGGTGTCGGAAATCGCCCGGGCCAGCAACCGGCTTAAAGCCCTGGTGTTCGGTATCGTGGATTATTCGGCATCGATCAATGCCCGGCTTGTATCCATTTCCGGACACGGCGAAAACGAAGACGAGGTCTATCCCGGTCACCGCTGGAAT
>JAFCZV010000220.1 GCA_019314155.1 Deltaproteobacteria bacterium | reverse complement strand
GATCTTATCCTGGATCTTACGAAACAGCTCCATGATAAGGGAGATCTCAAAGAGGTTCTAACCGTTGATAATCATGCGGATGGGCCCTACCTTTATCTACGGCTTCTCAGTGAAAATCCTGAACGTGCACGGGAAGTCCTCGAACTTCTTAAAATGAACCAGGGCAACAGTTCAGGAATAGGAATCGGCTGCGTAAGCTGGGACGGCGAGGTCTATGCCGACCAGTTCTGGCGCCATTACAGTTTCGGCAATGTCAGGAATCGGCCGTTTTCTGAAATCTGGACCGACACTTCTGATCCGCTGATGAAAAAACTCAAAGAGAAAAAAAAGTACGCCAAAGGAAGGTGCAAGACATGCCGATGGCTGGACATTTGCGCCGGCAATTTCAGGGTTAGATCCGAGGCTGTGACAGGTGATGTGTGGGCACCAGATCCGGCGTGTTATCTGACAGACGTAGAAATAGGTTGAGATCTATGCAGAGCTTCCCCTGGAGTCTGCCTCAGATTTTAATAAGCCCAAGCGGATTAATCCTCAAAACACCTAAGATGAAATAGGAGTTGTTATGCTTTTCCCAGATCAAAACACCTAAGATGAAATAGGAGTTGTTATGCTTTTCCCAGATTACAGACCCAGGCGGTTACGGCAGAGTGATGCGTTCCGTCGTATGATTCGTGAAACGAAACTTTCGGTGGACGACCTTATACTTCCACTTTTTGCCGTTCATGGTAAAGGGGTAAAAAACCCTATCGATTCGATGCCCGGCCACTATCAGTTGTCCATAGATCATCTTGTGAAAACATCAAAAAAGGCATACGAACTCGGCATCCCTGCCATAATGCTTTTCGGACTTCCCGACAAGAAAGATCCCTTGGGAACCAGGGCTTACGCCAAAGACGGCATTGTTCAAAAAGCGACGCGCGCCGTAAAAAATAAGATGCCCGACCTAGCCGTTATAACCGATGTCTGTCTGTGTCAGTACACGGATCACGGCCACTGCGGCGTTGTGGAGGGCCGGGTCATCGACAACGACGCCAGCCTCGATCTTCTTGCCAGAACCGCCCTGTCTCATGCTCAAGCCGGTGCAGACATGGTCGCACCTTCGGATATGATGGACGGCCGTGTGGCTGAAATTCGGAATATCCTGGATGAAAACGTTTTCAGCAGCGTACCCATTATGTCTTATGCAGCCAAATACTGTTCCGGATTCTATGGACCGTTTCGTGATGCTGCCGACTCGCCACCTCAGTTTGGAGATCGCCAGGCGTATCAAATGGACCCTGCCAATGCGCTGGAAGCTATCCGGGAAGTGACCATGGACATTGAAGAAGGTGCCGATATCATCATGGTAAAGCCCGCGCTTCCTTATCTTGACATTATCTGCCGGGTCCGGGAAGAGATAGATCTTCCCATGGCCGCTTAATGGGATGGATAGACGGCCATAGAGTTATGATGGAAGTCCTTACGGCAATTAAGCGCGCCGGAGCCGATATGATTCTGACCTATTTTGCCATTGAAGCTGCAGAAGCATTATCTAAACAATAAGACCATGACGAACATGAATAATACATCAGCCCCTCCATCTCACCCCCACGGTGAAAAAAAAGAGAATACGCTGCGCCTTGTGGCCTGGGAAACAACGCGAAACTGCAACCTTGCCTGTATACATTGCCGCGCATCGGCCACACACGGCCCGTTCAGCGGGGAACTCGACACCAAAGCATCGTTCCGCCAAGTCGGAAAGCCGATAATTATTCTGACCGGCGGAGAACCCCTTCTGCGACCGGATATTTTCGATATCGCAAGGTACGGCACAAAAAAAGGACTCAGGATGGTCATGGCGACCAACGGCACGCTGATTACCGAAAACCTTGCCAAACAGATGGCGGATGCCGGCATCCAAAGGATAAGCGTCAGCCTTGACGGTGCCACCAGAGAAAGCCATGACAGATTCAGAGGGATAGACGGTGCATTTGAAGGTGCACTTCGCGGCATCAAACTGGCAAAACAAGCCGGAGTAGAATTTCAAATCAACACGACCATAACAAAAACAAATCTTAAGGAAATCCCTGAAATCCTGGAACTGGCCATAAAACTGGGCGCAGTTGCCCACCATATTTTTCTTTTGGTTCCAACCGGCCGCGGAAAATATATTGTGGATCAGGAAATAACCGCTACAGAATATGAACGCACATTAAATTGGTTCTATGACCAGAGGGAAAAGTCCCCTTTGCAGCTCAAGGCCACATGCGCGCCCCATTACTACCGAATCCTCAGGCAACGGGCAAAGCAGGAAGGAAAAACGGTGACCTTCAAAACACACGGGATGGACGCCTTCACCCGAGGATGTCTGGGCGGTACAGGATTTTGTTTCATTTCTCACCGGGGGATTGTTCAACCGTGCGGATTCCTCGATGTCAATTGCGGGGATATTACTAAAACATCTTTTCCAGAAATCTGGAACGGTTCAGACACCTTTTTATCTTTACGCAATTTCAACAATCTAAAGGGGAAATGCGGAAGGTGTGAATTCAGAAAGGTGTGCGGCGGCTGCAGGGCAAGGGCTTATGAAGCGACCGGTGATTTTTTGGCTGAAGAACCCCTCTGTAGTTACCAGCCGGAATGATGGAGTGATGGAGTAACGGATAGAACAGTTCTCCAAAATATGTTCTAATGGATAAGCCGGAAGGTTATTCCAACGTAAGTTGAGCGATCAGGTCGATAAATACCCGTTCTGTTGTTTATGGAACCCTAATGGTTTAACCCGTGGTATCCAAAACCTGATATCCACCCTTCTCCAGAGCTTTCCTGATGACTGCTGTATTGCAGGGTGAAAGGCGAAAGTAATATACTCTTTTTCTTGCCTCCTGTGCCGTCATACTGACATTGATGATATCTCCTCCATTGTCGTTGATGATCTGCAAAACGTTTTTAAAACCGCCCGGCTCATCACCAACGACCAAATCAATCCGTGAACTTGCGGTAAGAAAGCCCATCATATCTATAAATGTCCGGAGAATATCCGTTGCCGTTATGATACCCACCAGCTTGTCTTTTTGCACCACCGGCATCCCGCCTATTTTATGTTTGTATATCAGTTGGGCGGCAATTTCGATATCATCATCCGGCCTTACGACAATCGGATTCTTTATTATCAAATCTTTAAGGGAAACGTCTCCGAGCATGGAGGGGATGAGGCCCTGTTTTAAATCAGCAAGTGTAATAAACCCTTTCAGTCTGGCTCCCTTTGCAACCACAGGAAGGTGCCGGATAGAGTTAATCTTCATAAGCTCGATCGCCTCCTGTATGGAGTCGTTTTCGGTAATCGTAATCGGATCAGTAATCATTAAAGAATTAATTTTCATCGAATCTTCCTTTGATCTATTTTGAAAGTGGGCGGCTTTAGATTGCAAAAGTCGAAGATGCTGCCCCGGGCTTTCCGGAACGGTAAAGGCCATTTACTGACTATATTTGTCCAGTGCATTCAATACCAGTGTGATCGGCCTGTCCTCTTCACTTTTGCCGGTAAACCTTATTGGACCCGGCCTTCTATAGTTATCCTCACCCGGCATTGCGGCAAGCCAATTCTCTCTTAACCTCTTGACAACTCTGAAAGAAACGGAATTGACATCAACGATACTTTTTTCCAAAACAAGTGCGAGTTTCCCCTTTCTCTCTTCAAGGTGCATCAATGGAGCGATTGGTATTCCAAGGGGTTCCCATGCCGAAAAATCCTTCTCCAAATTCCTTATGGCCGCCATCTGACCCGTTGCACCACCGGCGACAAGGCTGAAAACCGTCATCCCCAAATTGTACGTATAATTACAGTCAAAACGGGTTGGATCATTTCCTCTACCGTCATAACCATAAAAATGAATCTGCGTTTTGAACTTTGGTACGGATTTGTGATAAATTTTTTCAACCGGGGAAGGAATCTCTTCTTCTTCCGAGATCACATCCGCCTGTTCAAGGACCTGTTTTAGAGTTTTAACGGAAATTATTGAAGGTCTAATCAGCAGAAACTCGGCATCATTGTAATTCTTGAAAAGAATCGGGCCAAAGTAATTCGGGTCGAGTCCGCCTTTCACCAGGATCTTCCGGTAATAGGGTTTTTTTATTCCGATCTTATACGTCCCGTTCTCCTTTAGGATATTAAGATAGTCTTTGACCAGCCCCATGAGGACCGCCTCTGTCTTAACCTGTGAAAACTGAAAATTCCCGTGACTGTCCCTTTCCATGAGAAGACCTTCCTGGAAAAATTCAGGAACATCGTTGAACAGATCATCATCCCGGGTATTCCATATGGAAAAAGAACTGTCTTCCCTTGAACGCCTGGCAAGTCTCCGCAAATATTCCAGCTTGTCCTCAAGGGTTGGAGAATCCGTATGGAAATCAGAGTCGTGGGTTTCGTTATACTCGGCTATAATTGTATTTAGCTTTATGATAAAAATCTGTATTTCATTGACAAATTCCAGAATCCCCTCTGGAATGATGAGGACACCATGGTTTTTTCCCACCGCAGCCCTCCGAACAATGCCGTCACAAATCACACGAGACAGATGTCTAAGGGTCATGCCATATGCATTATAATCGACATCCCCCGCTTCTATGGCTTTCTCTATTCTCTTCTTATCGGTAAAATCGCAAAGGTCCTCACCGATAAGCGTCATATTGGCATGG
This sequence comes from Deltaproteobacteria bacterium, assembly GCA_019314155.1. Classification (GTDB taxonomy): domain Bacteria; phylum Desulfobacterota; class Desulfobacteria; order Desulfobacterales; family UBA11574; genus JAAXQD01. The sequence goes on along the minus strand of JAFCZV010000220.1, from coordinate 1,415 downwards.
GTCTGCAGCGCAACTTCAAGGGCCAGGTGGCTGGCAACTCTGCCCATAACTTTGCAAATATGCCAATATTTTACATCTGAACTGCTGTCTGTGCAAAGATTGCTGATTGAACCGGCAAATGCCCTGGCAGCGGTATGAAATCCAAACGACATGGCGCATAAAACATTCCCGTTCGCGTCTCTGACCTGTATATCCCCATCAATGGTTTTGGGAACGCCGATAACCTGGATATTATCCTCGATCATTTCCTGTGCAAGAAATGCCGCATTGGTGTTCGAATCATCACCCCCGACAATGACAAGGGCATCCAGCCCCAGACTGTTACAGGTCTCTTTTGAAAGGGCCATATTCTCTGGAGATTCTATTTTTGTTCGGCCCGTTTTGATCATGGTAAAACCGCCAAGATTTCTGTAGGCATCGACCATGCTGCCGGTTATCTCAACGGTTTCATTTTCAATGATACCGTCCGGACCAAGAAGGAAACCGTAGAGGATCGTCTCAGGGTTGGCTTTTTTGGCAGCATCATATAATCCTGCTATGACGTTATGCCCCCCGGGAGCGGGGCCCCCTGAAAATACAATGCCGATGTTGCGCTTTTTGCAGTATCTTTCTTTGAAAGATTCTTCAGGTGAATCCAGACCCGCAATCGTCTGAACCTTATTGTTTATGATACCCGGCAACTGTTTTCTTGCTTCCCGATCAATCGTGAATTTAAAACGATCGTCATCCTTCAAAATAGTATAGGCACTTTCAAATACTTTGCATTTGGGTGGGACGTATCCTCTTCGTTCAATCAGCTCCGGATTGATACTGCCGGACACTTTTTGAACCTCGGGATTTTTAAGCAGGTCTTCGGTGCTGATGGGATCTATATCTTTCATCGTACCTTTTCCCAATGGCAATTGTCGAACCTAAATTGAGCGGCTTTACCGCTTTAAAAAAAATCTATGCTATAGAGTTTTCGCATTCTATGGAAAGGCTAACACATTTTACTTTACAGGCTAATAATATCTGCTCTCAAATGGTTGTGTCAAGATTATTCGGTTTCCTCCAGGTGCTCACGTGAAAAACGGTTTTTTAAAAAACCTTGATTTCTCTAAGCTTCCTTGTTATTAAAAATATCACCGACAGGGTCAGCAAAGCACCGTTGACAAATCCATCCATCATTCCGATTGGTGCAAGCCCCTAGCTTAAGGAACATCATCATGAAAGATAAAAAAATACCAAGAAAGAAAGCGCGTGAAGGGAGTGCAGTTGAACTGATATGCCTCAAGTGTAAACGTACTGAAATTATTTACGTACCGGCCGAAGAAGTCCCCAAATGCCCGGACTGTAATGTCCGTATGACAATAAGGGAAGTATTAGTGGAAGGGAAGTCCTATTGACAATGGATTAACGCATCACAATCACAGCCG
>JAFCZV010000015.1 GCA_019314155.1 Deltaproteobacteria bacterium | reverse complement strand
TGCTCGCCGCATTTGAGAAGTTAGACCATACAACTCTTCTCTCGGAAACCCTGCGGTCACCCGATAAACCAATACTGCTACCTCGTCAGCCAGCTCAAATGCCCTAAGTTTTGTCTGATCGCGCATGATTTGTCCCTAAAAGCCTTCAACCTTCAGTCTATCCACCTGAGTAGTTACCAATCAACAAACCTTATAACAGAATCTGAAAGCGGTCAAATATTCGTCGAAAAATTGGTGCCGACCCCATATTTCTTCGAAAAATCGAAAAACATTCGAAACGGTCATTGCGTTGACTTTCGCAAATTCGATTGCTATGATACTTGACTATGGAACGAGGTAGCATTGTTGAATATATCGACCGCCAAAAAATAATATGTTCGGTGGTATTGGAAGTTAAAAATCAAAGACTTAGACTTCTAACCGAAACCAACCGCGAAGTCAACCTATCCCCCAGACGTCTGTCCCACACGTGCAATATGCGTCTCGATCCGTCCATGGGTAGGATTAAAATGGTCGACTCGCTAAAGGAGATCTCCGCCCGGCGAAATGCCTTGATCGGCAATATCGACATCAAGGAGTTGTGGGAAGTTTTAAATACGGAACAAGAATGGATCGATCTGGAGACAATGACGGAATTCTGCTTTCCGGACACGCCCAATTGCGATCATGAGTCATCCGTACAGCGGGCTTTTTTTAACAACAAGCTCTACTTTAAATTCAATTTCGATCGTTTTTTCCCAAACACCCAAGAGCACGTCGAACAAAAAATCGCCCAGGAAAAAGAAGCCGCCCGCAGGAACCATATGGTCCAAGAAGGCGGTGACTGGCTGGCCGGCATGCTCAACGAAGATCATCCCTCGATACCCGAGGATAAAATAGAAATTGTAAACCTGCTCAAATCATTTTACCTTTTCGAAAAAAAGAGCGAGCACTACGACCTGTGCAAGGCCGTCCTCGCAAGGGCGGGCATCGATCCTGACGAAGGGATATTCAAGGTTTTGGCAAAACTTAAGGTGTTCGATAAAAACGAAAATACAGACCTCCACCGGTATAATATATCATCCGATTTTCCTGAAAAGGTCATAGATTTTGCAACAGAACGTGTCCGTTCAGCGCAACCCACGAAAGACGCCGGCCCGCGGAAGGATCTGACCATGCTTTCCTCGATGACTATCGACGGTCAGTCGACCCTGGATTTCGATGATGCCATCAGTATCGAGGATCACGGCGATCATTATCGTCTGGGCATCCATATCGTCGATGTCGGACACTATATCAAAAAAGGAGATCTCATCGACCGGGAAGCGATTTCCCGGGGAAGCTCCATTTATATGCCCGACCAGAAAATTCCCATGCTGCCCACCAGTCTCGCCGAGGATCTCTGCAGCCTCAAAGCCGGTCAACCGCGTCCTGCAATCAGTATACTGGTAAATTTGGACCGATTCGGCGAAATCATCGATTATGAAATCGTTCCGAGCATGATCAAAGTCGAGCACCAGCTGACCTATTACGATGTCAACACCATTGCGAAAGACGATCAAAGAATCATCATTCTCCGTGATATCGCAGAAAAATTCCGGCAGAAAAGACTGGCGGCCGGGGCGGTTCAGATAACCCTCCCGGACATCAATGTCTGGGTTGGCAACAATGGGGAAATCACTGTGAGCAGGATCAACCGGGAAAGCCCCGCAAGGATGCTGGTTGCCGAGATCATGATCATGGCCAATTGGCTGATGGCCAAGTTCCTGGCAAAACACAACATCCCCGCGATATACCGATCTCAGAAGGCACCCCGGGATAGACTCTATAAAGGTGTGGAGGGAACACTGTTCCAGAACTGTATGCAGCGAAAGCAGTTAAGCCGTTTTATGCTCGGCTCCGAGCCTGAAAATCATTCGGGATTGGGACTGAATGCCTATGTCACGGCAACATCACCCATTCGAAAATACTTCGATCTTGCCACTCAGAGGCAGATACGAGCCGTTCTTGGGCTGGAGGCCCCGTCGACCTCCGAAGAAATCGATGGAATAATTCAGGTACTCGAGCTGCCCATGAGCCATGTAATGAAGATACAGAATAACCGCCACCGGTACTGGCTGTTGAAATATCTTGAAAATAAAATAGGACAGAAAGAAGAGGCGATCGTACTCTACAAAAAACGAAACAACTATCAAATACTGATTCCCGAATACATGATAGAACGCGATCTGCCGGTATCCGCGATCTGCCGGTATCGAGCGGTATTGATTTGCATCCCAAAGATCTGATCCAGGTGACCATACAACATGTCAATGCAAGAAAGGACGTCTTGTCCGTATTTATGGGCTAACCTGAATTTTTTGAAACTTCTTCGAACCAATTCTGCTTACTATTTTTCCGGATCCTGTCCGGGTCGAAAATCCGGCCGTTCATGGCGATATACACACCCGGATCGAGTATCTGGACCGCAACAATCGCACAACCGATGTTAAACGCAGCATCGCTGTATTTAAACCTGGCCGGTTCCATAGCCCCGGTGAGCACCATGACTTTGTCGGGAATGGTTTTCAGCTGTTTGGCGGTTTGAATCATGGTATCTGTTCCGTGGGTTAATACAATTCTTCGATGTTCATCCGATGCAACCCCGTCGAAAATAAACCGGCGGTCTTCATCGGTCATATCGAGACTGTCCTTGTGCAATAGGGAAGATATTTCGTACGCAAGGTTTACATTCGCTTCCTGCAATATCTCCCCGATTTTAGGTTCTCCCACTTCATAGGTGCTTTTCCGGTCAAAGTACACCTTGTCGATGGTCCCGCCCACCGTAAAAATCTTTATTTTCATCGCACAGATCCTTTTAAATTTTAGGATCATCTCCAATTGAGCAGGTGTGATCTCAAAGGGTTCAAGGGTTCGAGTGACCCGCCACAAAACAGACGGATAAAAATGCTAAAGAATTACAAAGAGTTGAAAGTTTGGACCCTTGGACCCTCTTCTCCACCAAAATTGGAGAAGAACCAATTTCAATAACTCATTCAGAACAGACGCGTTATTTCATCCACCTCAAAGCTGGGCCACGGCACCGGCCCTTCCGGGTCCACGGCGTCGATGCCGCGACCGGGGTCAATCACCTCGCCGATACGGGTGACATCGATTCCGGCGTCTCGAATCCCTGCCATAAGGGGCTCGGCAATATTCCCGCGACAGGAGATGAGAAGGCTGCCGGATCCGATCAGCCCCATGGGGTCGATCTGAAGCAAGCGGCATATCTTTCGGGTTTGAGGAAAGACCGGAATCCTGTCCATCTCTACCCGGATCCGATGTTCTCCGGCAATGCTCAATTCTAAAAGTGCCGTGGCCAAACCGCCCTCGGTAATGTCATGCATGCCGCTCACTCCCTTGAAGCTTCCGGCGATTTTGGCTTCCTCCAAAATGCCGATGGAAGAAAGAAACTGCCTGCATGTTTCGATCTCGGTTTTCGACATTCCCAGGGTTGCCAGCCGGTCACCGAACTCCCTGGCAATGATGGCCGTTCCTTCCACGGCAACGGCCTTGGTCAGCAGCACGCTGTCCCCCGGCTGAATGTTGCGTTTGTCGACGAGATCCCTCTTTGCAACGGTTCCGGCCAGCATGCCTATAATTACGGGTCTTGTGACGGCATCGGTGATTTCCGTGTGCCCGCCGCACAAGGAAATATTCCACTTCCGGGAAACCGATTCAAGCTCATGCATGATCTTTCGAACTGCCGACGGCACAACGCCGGATGGAAACAGAAGCGTGGTCAAAAGCCACCGGGGCGTGGCTCCTGAAGTGGCGATATCGTTGGCGTTGACAAGCACCGCATAATGCCCCACGTGATCAGTGGCAAAGGTTATGGGATCCGATTTAATAACAAGGATTTCCTCTTCATCGATATCCACCGCAGTGGTGTCTTCCCCCACGCCGGCACGGATCAGAACCGATGGATCGTGGAAATTGAATCGACGGAGGAATTTTTCAAGGAGATCATTGGGCAATTTCCCCATGGGAAGGGGCAGCCCCAGCCGGATAATATTTTTGATCTCCTCCAGGTCCGAGGCCCTGAAGTCGCTGTGGATCTTCGGGGATCCGGATACGGTGCCGTCGTCCAGAAGCGCGGTTATGCATCCTGCCGCCTGTCCGGCCTGGATGTCGAAAATGTAGTCACCCACCATCAGAACCTTCTTGATGTCCACATTCAGGGTTCGGGCGGCCAGCAGGATACCTTGACCGCTGGGCTTTATATCCACCGGTGTTTCCCTGGAAACGACGACGTCAAAATCTGAAATGTCCAGGGCGTTAAAATTTTGCAGTGCGCGTTCGATGCACGAGAGACGATTTCGGGTGATGATTCCCATTCCGATCCCCTTGGATCGAAGATACGCGATCAAGTCCTCTGCGCCGGGGTTGGGTTCCGAATGAACGGCACCCTCCATTTCAAACTGTTCCAGCACTGAAAGGGACGTTTCGCGCTGGAACCGGGTGGGAAGACTGTCGATAAACTCTAAAACAGGGACATCCGGCGGGCAGCCGATATCCTTTTTTAAACGGGGAAAATCCAGAGTTCCGGGTTTGCTCAGGGTGCCGTCGAAATCGAACAGCACGGCTTTTATAACGTAGGATCTATCGATCATTGTTTCTTTCCTCGGCCCCAATTTTTCATGAAGAATTCATCAGGTTTCTGAAGGTGCAGACCGATGTATAAGCGCTTGCAGCCGATGGGGATAATTTGAAATGATGCCGTCCACTTTCCAGGCAATAAATTTCTCCATATCCTTCCGGTCATCGACGGTCCAGACAAACACACTCCCGCCGCGCCGCTGCATGCTGCTGAGGAATGTTTTTCGCAGAAGTTTATGATGCACGGCCGCCCCGTCCAAAAATCCCGGCACCAGCCTGGGAAAGATGCACCATACGACGTTTCTCATATTCTCTTTTAGGGTCCGCTGCCTTGAAATGGAAATAATCAGCATCAGCGGCAGCCCAAGGCCGCCCAGGTGCAGGCGCTCCAGCAGGTTGATATGGGAGCTGGAAACCACACTCCCCTCTGAAATCGGCGATGCGTCCAGTTCTTTCGAAAAATTATCCGCTTTCCGGATATGTTTGATTTCAATATTTACCGGAACAGACCGGATCGCTGCAAGACAATCCGACAACAACGGTGCCCGATCATCATGGCCGGTGACGGCTTGAACCTGGGAATACGTCAAGTTTCTCCAGGGCGGCGTATCCGGGCTGAGGCACTCGTCATGATAAACGATAAACCGGCCGTCGCCGGTTTCGTGAACGTCCATTTCGATCATCTCGACGTTTTCATCCTTGGCAGCCTTCAGCGCAGGAATGGTATTTTCAATGTGCCGGCGGCAATCCCCGCGATGGGATATTATTTTGGGGAAATGGTGTGTTCGATCCACAATGACATCCTGAACGTCTCGAATTTTTCAGGGATTGGATGGTCCTGGTCAAAGACGGGCTACACATCGTACGGCGTAAGGCTTTCAAACCCATTGTCGGTGATCAGAATGGTTTGTTCGAACTGAGCGGAAAGGGAACCGTCTTTTGTCACCGCCGTCCACTGATCGTCGAGTATAACCAGCTCCTTTTTACCCAGGTTGATCATCGGTTCAATGGTAAAAACCATGCCCGGAATCAGACGGATGCCTTCTCCTTTTCTGCCGAAATGCGGAATCTGGGGCGGCTCGTGGAATTCAAGCCCGACACCATGCCCGACAAACTCCCTGACCACCGAACATCCCTGTTTTTCGGCATATTTTTGAATGGCCCATCCAATATCGCCCACGGTGTTTCCGGGTCTGGCCATGGACATTCCCATGGTGAGGCTCTTTTTGGCCACCTCAACGATCTTCTTGGCTTCGGGGCCGGGTGTTCCCACGAAAAAGGTTTTGCTGACGTCGGCATAATAGCCGTCGAGTATGGGGGTGACGTCGACATTGACGATATCCCCGTCTTGCAAGACCCTTTCCCCGGGGATGCCATGACAGATCACTTCGTTAATGGAAACACAAACACTTTTCGGAAACCCCCGATAGTTCAGCGGCGCCGAGACGCCGCCGCGCTCTTGTGTAAATTCGTGCACAAGAGTGTTGATATGATCGGTGACCAATCCCGGCCGGATTTCAGACGCCACCCGATCGAGCACGTCCAAAGCCAGGCGGCCGGCCCTTTTGATACCTTCGATATCCGCCGGCTTTTTGACCTGAATCCTGTATTTTTTAGCGTATTCTGCCTTGAGGTTTTTCGGATCAGATGCTTTCTTTCCCAGACAGCACTTCTTGTATTTGAGCCCGCTTCCACAGGGGCACGGATCGTTCCGCTTGACCTTGAGAGTCTTATTTTTCATTATTTTTTATATCCCAAACTATAGGGTTGATATACGGGATTTCAGTTTATGTCAATTTTTATCCTAAGTTACGGGGACTAATCGGCATTTCTTGCAGGTTCGGTTCCATCATTTGCCGTAATAATCGTAACACACTTTTTCATATTGCAGGGATTCCTTGGGGTGGGATGGCTTTTGTTCCCCGGGATATCCGATGGCAATGATGGATTCTACATTTAAATTCTCCGGAATATTTACAACCTCACGGATATACGCCTCGGCTGTTCGGGTCTGATCGTGCATTCTTTTTCTGATCTGAATCCAGCAGCTTCCGAGGCCCAGGGATTCTGCTGCCAGGTGAAGGATTATGGAAGCGATGGACGCATCCTCGATCCACACGTCGCATTTTTCAGGATCCGCGCAGACAACGATTCCCAGCGGTGCATTTTTTAGAAATGATGCACCGTGAGGTTTGGCCTTTGAAAGTTTTTCCAGCAAACCGCCATCGGTCACCACCACAAACTCCCAGGGGTTGAATCCCCGTGACGACGGTGAACGGAGAGCTGCTTCCACGAGCCGGTCGATTTTCTCGGACTCTACAGGTTTATCCAGATATCTACGGATGCTTCGACGTTTTTGAACCAGAGATAAAAACATAAATTATTCTCCCCTATTTTATAGTTCCTTGGTTGGAAAATCTTTGCTTTTTACGGCAAAAAATTTCATAACTTATAAAAAGTGCGAAATGATCTAAAGAGATCTAAAATGCCTAACGTTTTAAAATAAAAAACCGGATTATAAAATCGATTCATTTTTTTTGCAAGGATACCGACCGTTAAAAAATGAAAATACTCCTCATCTATCCATACTGGCTGGAAAAAAGAACCCGCACCGAAGATGTGACGGTCCCGCCCATCGGCATCTACTACATCGGTGCCGTCTTAAAAGAAAACCATTACGATGTCGAGATATTAAACTGGTGCAGCATCAATGAAACCCCCCAAGAGATCGAAAGGGTCCTGGGGGAAAAAAAGCCCGATGTCATCGGATTTTCCATTCTTCAGGCCAACCGCTGGGGCGGCATCGACATCGCCAGGATTGCCAAACGGATCGATCCGGGCGTAAAAATCGTTTTCGGCGGCGTTGCCCCCACTTTTTTGTGGGAGCATTTTTTGACCCATTTTTCGGAAATCGATTTTGTGGTTATCGGCGAGGGCGAATATACGTTTTTAAATCTCGTCAAATGGATCCAAAGCGATGAAAAACAGCCGATTATCCGCATCAAAGGCATTGCGTTCAGAAAAGACGGCCGAGCGGTCCGGACAGAACCTGCCGAACCGATTCATGATTTGGATAGTCTGCCGGTTCCTTCAAAATATTTTGAGTATCAGCACCTGTCGCTGACCCGGGGCTGCCCGGGGAAATGCACATTCTGTGGGTCCCCGAAATTTTGGGGGCCAAAGATCCGATTTCACAGCCCGGATTACTTTGTGAATGAACTGGAACGCCTCTATAATAAGGGCATCAATTTTTTCTATTTTTCGGACGACACCTTCAGCGTGAACAAAAAAATGGTAGTCCAAATCTGTAAAAAAATTCTCGAGAAAAAACTAAACATCTCGTGGGTGGCCATATCCCGGGTCAACTACATGAGCGAAGAGATCCTCTTTTGGATGAGAAAGGCGGGCTGCATTCAAATCAGCTACGGCGTGGAGAGCGGCTCCAAAAAAATTCGAAATTTCCTGAACAAGAAGGTTACGGATGCCCAAGTGGAAAAGGCGTTTGCCATGACCGTAAAATACGGCATCCTCCCCCGGGCCTATTTCATCTACGGCTGTCCCGGAGAAAGCCCTAAGACCATTGGAGAGACCCTTAATCTCATCGAAACCATCAAACCCCTGGTCATCCATTTTTTTGTTCTGTCTCTATTTCCCGGGACCGCACTCTATGAGGAATACAAGAAAAATGCCAACGTAACCGACGATATCTGGTTGAACAGAATCGAAGATATCAAATATTTTGAAACCGATTCCAAACTATCCGAAGAAAACGTCCGGTCATTCGGGGAACAATTGCGGCGGCGATACCATGAACTCATCCCCGGAATTGTCGATGTCGTCGCCCTTGTCGACAAAAAAGAATTTTATCCCCTCCATTCCGATTTTTGTTCCAGGCTCGGGATGACCTTCGACCAGGGGGATTATGCTGACAACGACGCCATTCCGGACAAAGGCAGGATCGCCGAAAAATTGTACATCACCGCGTTAAAATATCACCCCCACCCCCGGGCTTACCTGGGACTGGGTATACAATATCAAAAGCAGAACGCCTACCCTGAATCAATCAAAATCCTCTCTGAAGGAATCGAGCACTTTCCCCGCAACGAGCAGATCAACCTGTGCCTTTCGGTCAGTCACATGAATTTGGGGTCCTTTGAAACCGCCCTGTCTTATCTTCTGAAATTTCAGAATTCCCCCCAGGCCCTGGAGATGATCATCCACTGCTACCATGCACTGAACGATTTTAAAACCGCATCCGACTATCACGACAAACTGGAATCGTTTATGAAATGCCTAAAATGAGCTAAAATGCCTAAAATGCCTAAATTGCCTATTTATCCCGTATTAAACGGGGAAGTTGAGGAAAGCGCTTTCAGCGCAAATCAAAACCCGGAAATACTTGACTGAACAGGAATAATACCTAATTTAATGAGCATGTTTCATGAAAAAGATGTTCGTGGGTTATCTCGAAAGAATCGACATCAACATGAAAGGAGGATCCCCATGGTCTTAAAAGAAAAACTCGACGCGTTGATCGCCCAAACGGGAAAACAGGCGCCGGCCCAAGTCCTCGAAGTGATGCACCGTGCCACGCAGGACCTGAAGAATTCGGGCATTATGGACGGCGTTGTCAAAGCAGGGGACACGTCGCCCCATTTTACCCTCAAGAATGCCGAGGGCACCCTGGTCCGGTCTGAAGACATTTTAAAACACGGCCCCATGGTGTTGACCTTTTATCGCGGGGCCTGGTGACCGTACTGCAACCTGGAGCTGGAAGCTCTGCAGCAGGCCGCGGGCTCCATCACGGACCTCGGCGCAACCCTGGTGGCTGTTTCACCCCAGATCGAGACGTTCAACCGCGAATTCATCCAAAAACATCGTTTGACCTTCGACATTCTCAGCGACCCGGGCAATGAAGTGGCCAAAACCTTTGGATTGGTCCATGAACTGCCCGACGATTTGCGCAAGGTATATCGGTCCTTCGGCATCGATCTTGAAAAGTCCAACGCCGACGGTCTCTGGTGTCTGCCCATGCCGGCACGCTATGTCATCGACCAAAATTCCGTGGTCCGATCGGCCGATGTCAACCCGGATTACACCGTCCGCCCCGAACCAGACGAGACGGTGGAATTTCTCCGTAAAATGATCAAACCCTCTTAACGATTCGGGCCCGGGGACACGGCAACCGTCTGTCCCTGGGCACCGGAATCGAAGCCATACGGTGTGGTTTGCCCTTCTGATCCTCTTTCTAGTGGAAAATTGGAGCCGGCCCCTTTACGACCCGTTTTCATGGCTATGCAGGGCAAACGCATTTGCCCTGCATAGCTTCCATACAAAGCTTGACTTGGAATCGTCTCTTGTGTATTTTCGTTTGTTTTTATAAGTTATCTCAATACTCAAGAAAGGTTGTTTAAAACGCACATCCATGGAAACACGGGCACTGAAATCTGACGGACTGCTGCTTCTCACCTCGATTATCTGGGGATTTGCCTTTGTGGCCCAGCGGGTCGGCATGGATTACGTGGGGCCGTTCACGTTCAACGGCGTCCGTTTTGCTTTAGGAAGCCTGGTTCTGCTGCCGCTGATTCTGAGAAAAAGATCCCGCCGGGATCCTTCGGAAAACCCCCGGGCAGACACCCAGGCAAAAATGCTCATATTCGGCGGCGGTCTATTGGGAATTACGGTCTTTACGGCGGCATCTCTGCAGCAGGTGGGGCTGGTGTATACCACAGCCGGGAAAGCCGGTTTCATCACCGGACTCTATGTGGTCATCGTACCGATCCTCGGCCTTTTCTGGGGGCAGCGGCCCGGCGCCGGAACCTGGATCGGTGCATTCCTTGCTGCAGCAGGACTTTATCTGTTGAGTATTACGGCGGATTTCACCATTTCCCTGGGCGATTTTCTGGAGCTCATCGGCGCATTCGTATGGGCCGTTCAAATCCTGATCATCGGGTGGCTTTCACCCAAAATAGATCCCATAAAGCTGGCCTTTGTCGAATTCTCTGCATGTTCCTTTTTGAGCCTCGTCACGGCTTTTATTTTTGAAGACATCGTGTTGAACGCCCTTTTTCAGGCCGCCATACCCATTTTGTACGGGGGCGTGCTGTCCGTGGGCGTTGCCTACACCCTTCAGGTGGTGGCGCAGCGGGACGCCCACCCCGCCCATGCCGCCATTATTTTCAGCCTGGAATCGGTGTTCGCCGCCCTGGGAGGATGGCTCATCTTGAATGAAATACTCAGTGTCAGAGGCCTCGTCGGCTGTGCACTGATGCTTGCAGGCATGCTGTTATCCCAGCTGTATGGACTCATGGAAGGCTTTTCGCTGAACACTTTTAAGGCAGTTTTTGCGCGAAAATAATTATGGATCATCTCCCGATTAGTTGTAGTTATTTAGGGTAAAATAAGTGTGTCATCTCCAATTGAACGAGTGTGATCTCAGAGGGTTCAAGGATTCAAGGATTCAAGGGTTCGAGTGAAATGCTAAAGAATTATAAAGAGTTGAAAGTCTGGCAAAAGTCATACGAACTCTGTTTAAAGATATTTGGATTACGTTAGGATACTTTACATATCTTATGGTTCTGTTTGCGAACTGGAAACGCAGATATTATTAGCTGGCGATTTAGATTTAATTGAAAAAGGTGAATTGGGTACACTAAATAAAGACATCGCAGAAATCGAAAGAATGTTAAAGGCACTGATAAAGTCTTTAAAAAACAAACCCTTGAATCCTTGACCCCTTGGACCCTTGGACCCTCTTCTCCAACTAAATTGGAGAAGAACCATAATTATTAAAATAGTATTAGTGTAAAATATGGCTTGAATCGAAATAATAAAGAGTTATAGTAATTAGATCGTTTTTGCCCCCCATGGGGGCAGAAAAACGAAATAACTAAAAAATATACAGTAAAGAATCCGGGTTCAGAGGACCCGGCTTTGGTGCCACCCCAGAGGGTGAAGTCTACCGTATATGCAAGCCGGAATGATGGAGTGCTGGAGTAGTGGAATATTGGGTATTAAAAACGGAAGATATCTTATTTTAATCACAGGGTTCAAAATGCAGAACCCGGATCCCAGAACTGTACACATCTTGTCGTTGTGTATCTAAAAATAGATAGAATTCCACTAAACCCATTACTCCAACACTCCATTATTCCAATATTCCAGTTTAACCGATTAAGATGGCCCTGGGAACCAGGTTTTTCAGGACTAAATAAAATATGTTTTCAGGAGGAAAATCATGAAAGTGTTGGTGAGTGACAATCTTGGTGAAGCCGGAATCAAAATGTTTCAAGATGAAGAGGGGATCGAGGTCGATGTGAAGACCGGTCTCTCCCCCGAAGAACGAAAAGAAATCATCGGAGACTATGATGCTCTGGTCATCAGGAGTGCCACGAAAGTTACGGAGGATCTTCTGGATGCAGCCGTAAAATTGAAGGTTGTGGGTCGTGCCGGCATCGGTCTCGACAACGTCGATATACCGGCGGCCACCAAACGGGGCGTGGTGGTGATGAATACGCCGGGGGGGAATGTGGTAACGACGGCGGAACATGCCATTGCCATGATCCTATCTTTGTCCCGCAACATTCCCGAGGGTACCTCATCCCTGAAGGCCGGAAGATGGGACAAGAAGAAACTCCAGGGACGGGAGATATACAACAAGATTCTCGGCATCATCGGCTGCGGAAAAATAGGTTCCATCGTTGCAGACCGTGCCCGGGGCCTCAAAATGCGGGTGATAGTTCACGATCCCTTTGTGACCCCGGAACAGATTGAAAAAGCCGGCTTTGAAAGTGTTTCTCTGGAAGATCTGTACCGAAGATCCGACTATATCACCGTGCACGTTCCAAAGTTGAAAAGCACCACCGGTTTGATCAACAAGGATGCCCTGGATCAGATGAAGGACGGGGTAATGATCGTAAACTGCGCCCGGGGCGGAATCGTCGACGAAAATGATCTGTATGAAGCCATGAAGTCCGGCAAGGTCGCCGGAGCGGCACTGGACGTCTTCGAAACCGAACCTCCCGGGATTTGTCGGCTGTTTGAACTGGACCATCTCATCTGCACACCCCATCTGGCCGCTTCCACCCAGGAAGCCCAGACCAAGGTGGCCGTGGATGTGGCCGGTCAGATCATCGATTACCTGAAGCGCGGTACCATTCTGAACGCCGTCAACGTACCCTCGGTCACGGGCGACCTGCTCAAAAAGCTGGGACCGTTGTTGACTCTGGCGACTCAGATGGGGAGCCTCCACGCCCAGCTCGGCAAAGCCGCCATCGAAGAGGTGGTCATCGAGTATGCCGGCGATTTCAAGGACCTCGACCTGTCTCCGGTCTCCATAGCGGTGTTGAAGGGCCTTTTGGCACACGTGGTCAAAGATGATGTGAACTTTGTCAATGCTCAGTCCCTGGCCAAAGAGCGGGGCATAAAGGTCACCGAGACCAAAAGCGATAATTCCGGAGAGTATATCAACCTGATCACCGTCAGCGTCGTCGGCACGGAATCCACCAATACGGTGTCGGGAACCATCTTTGGGAAAAACGAATTGAGAATTGTTAAAATCAACAATTTCCGGCTCGAGCTGATCCCCAACGGCCATATCTCTTTGATATACAATCTTGACAAGCCAGGCGCCATCGCGAGTTTCGCAACCCTTCTGGGCAAGAACAATATCAATATCGATCAGATGCAGGTGGGGCAGGAAGAAACCGGCACCATGAACATCATTTTTCTCAAAACCAATGTATCGATTCCCCAGCACGTTATCGACGAAATGCACCGGTTGGAACTCATTAAAACCGTAACGCCCCTGGAATTTGACATGTAACCCTGCACGATGCTGAAAAATGATACAAGATATCAGACATAAGTCCTTTGTCACCCATGACGACGTCACTGCATTGAACTTTATCCGCAGGTCCGTCGCCTATGTGTTCCGTCAATACCACAAGCAGGGGTTGCGATCCCACATCATGGAGGTTTTAAATCCCGACGATGTTTTAAAACAGAACAAAGGGGAGGTCATCGATGGGACGCGATTTTTCCCCTGGGCCGAGCCCCTCAAAATGCTGAGAATTTTCAGGACGAAATTCGACTCGCTCGAAGATGCGTTCGACGAGATCAGAAAGTTAAGAATCGTCGAAACATATCTTCCCCATGATTCTTATGCAAAGTCTAACGAATTTATCGTGGATTACATCCGGAACGGAACCCGGGACATCATCCTCTGCGGTCTTCAGGAGTATGTGGACGGCGAAGTCCTGAATCCATGGGATCTGGCCGATGAAAATCTGGTGGCGGATCTTTTCTCCCGTATGAAGGCGGAAGGACGCAATGCATCGGAAATGACCATCGAACAGCGGATCAAAAGATTGCAGAAAAAAGTCGCGGCGTTCATAGACGGCGCTAAAAAAATGATTCTGGAGACACGCTACGTCCCTGATTTTGCCGGTGTGGCAAACCTCTTGGTCACCGCCCAGGGGGACATTAAACTCGTGGACATCAACAACATCTGTGAGATCTCGTTCGGGCCTGACATCGTTCTGGACGACAAAGGCTATCCGGTGTGCGACAAGTCCATAGAAGCCATATGGATGCTGGAAAAAGGACTGCTGAACACGCCCGTCGACAACACTGAACCCTTGTACAAAATATTTCTCGACCCGAAGCGGATCAAAGCGGTTAGATACTTCGAGGAAAAATTCCACAGTTCCTTAACTCTGAATTCTTCCGGTGTAATGTAGATCAAAGGAGGTTGCCCATGAGCCCCCCCTACCGATTCGATCGTATGGAAATTGCCGGTTCCCTGGGTGATCTGGGAACCCTCCTCCCCATTGCCATCGGCATGATTCTTATCAACGGCTTGAGTCCTATCGGGATCTTTTTTTCCATCGGTATTTATTTTATTCTGTCGGGAATCTACTACGGGATCACGGTCCCGGTTCAGCCGATGAAGATCATCGGCGCATACGCCATCGCAACGGCCATGACCTCCTCCCAGGTTCTGGCGTCAGCCGCCTTGATGGGTCTCATTCTGTTGATTATCGGCGGTACCAACGCCATCACCCTCATCGGCCGATATATCCCCAAACCGGTGGTCCGGGGCGTCCAGCTTTCCACCGGCATCCTTTTAATGGCCCAGGGCGTCAAATTCATGATCGGCACCTCAAAATTTCAAGCGGTGCGAAATATGGCCGAACCCTATTTAACCGTGCAGCACATAGGACCCGTATCCATCGGAATCGTCATTGGAATTATCGGCGCGTTCCTGACGCTCCTCCTGCTGGAAAACAGAAAATTTCCGGCCGGCCTTGTGGTCATACTGGGCGGGCTTTTCCTGGGGCTGGTACTGGGGACCCACGAGGGGCTGGCCAATCTGAAGATCGGCATCTATTTTCCGGAACTGATGCCCTTCGGGTTTCCAGCCGGTGCGGATTTCACCTTTGCATTTTTTGCACTGGTCCTCCCCCAGGTGCCCATGACCATCGGGAACGCCGTTGTGGCCAATGCCGACCTGTCCCGTGAGTACTTTGGCGAGGATTCCAAAAAAGTCACCTACCGCTCCCTGACCCTTAGCATGGGGCTGGCCAATCTTATGGCCTTTGTTCTGGGGGGCATGCCCCTGTGCCACGGCGCCGGCGGTCTGGCGGCCCATTACCGGTTCGGCGCCCGCACGGCCGGCTCCAACCTGTTCATCGGAAGCCTGTTTCTGGCCCTTGCCCTGTTTCTCGGCGCCCATGCCCTGTCGGTGGTCTATCTTTTGCCTATGGCGATTTTGGGGGTGTTGCTGGTTTTGGCGGGGGGGCAGCTGGCCTTGACCATTCTGGACATGAAAACAAGAAAGGATCTGTTCGTCGTACTGCTGATGCTGGGCATCACCCTGGCCTCGAACCTGGCCGTGGGGTTCATGGCCGGCATCGCCGTGGCCTATGTTTTGAAGTCCGAAAGGTTGCAGGTATAATAATTTTAGCATCATTACCAAAAACGTTGATGATGCTAAAAGGATTCCAGGGGTCCAGGATTCAAGGATTCAAGTGAAATTCTGAGGGACTTGGTAAGATCGTTAGAAAAAAAACCTGAAACCTGAAACCTGAAACCCTTTCTCCCAAAGTTTTGGGGGATGAACCTCATTTTTTAATAATCCACATGAGGATCGGAATCAGGATAGCCAGAATGATCAGGAGTCCGGGTGGCGAGATATACGCCCGATACCGGGGTTGGTTCGCTGCCCGTGCTTTCTTGACTTCAGACAGAAACCAGTTCCCAACCAATATGGCTGCCACCAGCGGCCCAAGCATTTTTAAAATTGTTACGAAATCCGGCACAGTGTTCCCCAGTGTTTATAACCCAAAAGAAAGGGTTCGAATCAGGTAACCCCCGAATTCATCGGAGGTTCGTCGTTGGTTGAAAAAGTTCTTTTATTTCATGTCGCTCCTAAAGTCAATTCCTCCCTAAAAATTGCTGCAAGAGTTTGAAGTGAACTAAAGTTTGAAGTGAGCTAAAGTTAAGGAATTCTACCAATTATATAAAATCAGCGGCTTCCGGCTCGTAGAGCTCTCCGAGGCGT
>JAFCZV010000014.1 GCA_019314155.1 Deltaproteobacteria bacterium | reverse complement strand
AACAGGTGCTTTTGGCCCTTGAAAAGTTGGAGGTCAGCCGTGGCATTAAAAAATGATCGATATACATACCGTGTAACCTGGTCTGAAGATGATAATGAATATGTAGGTTTATGTGCGGAGTTTCCGAGCTTAAGCTGGCTGGCTCTTTCCCCGGAAGCTGCTCTTAAAGGTATCCGAAAATTGGTTGCTGACGTTGTAAAGGATATAGCTGCAAACGGAGAGACAGTTCCGGAACCTATTGCTGGCAAATCTTATAGTGGTAAGTTTATGGTTCGAGTGCCGCCGGACGTCCATCGAAAACTTGCTGTTCAGGCCGCGGAATCCGGCATAAGCCTCAATCGTATTGCCAGCTCCAAACTAAGCCAATAAATCAAAAACTTCACACAACATTTCAGTTCACCAGACCGCTGTTTTACTGCGCTCTACACCGGCAGGTGACTTCTGCGTGGTGCAATGATCGCTTCCGATTGAAGTTTTTTCTTGGTTACTATAATTTAATCACTAAAAAAGTGGAGGCATAAGGATGAATAATTTCAAAAAATTGAGGAATGGGCTTCTTATTGCCGGTATGGTCACTCTTTCCATGTTGAGCATTGTTAGCGCAACAGAGGTTCCAAGCGGCTATAACACCCAGATACCTGGTTCCATAATGACGCCGGACAAAATCGATACTCGTGTTGGAAAGCTCGAATTCTTCGATGGGGTACCTACTGAAAAAACTGCCGAGAAGGTTTTAGAGCACCTGATGTTTCTTCGTGGTGTGGAGACATTCCTAAATGGTGTG
The DNA here is from genome assembly GCA_019314155.1 of Deltaproteobacteria bacterium. Lineage (GTDB taxonomy): Bacteria > Desulfobacterota > Desulfobacteria > Desulfobacterales > UBA11574 > JAAXQD01. Next base: position 14,684 of record JAFCZV010000014.1, on the reverse strand, counting down.
CCCATGGCATCTGCAGAGGCTCTGCGTTTGGGCTTTGAGAGCATTGGTGTGACTGAAGCTCACCACCTTATTGTTACAGATAAGCTTATGGACTCGAACCCGCTGTTCCTGACCGCAAATACAGACACAGTTTACGCGTTCAATACCTTTGATTTAGAAAAAACCGGACCATTGGTCATTGAGGTACCACCTGGTACAGGCCCAGGAACAGTCAATGACGCATTTTTCCGTTTCGTTGTCGACATGGGAGCACCTGGTCCAGACAAAGGACAGGGAGGTAAGTACCTTATTCTGCCTCCAGGCTATAAGGGCGAAGAGCCCAACGGTTACTTCATCGCTCGTTCGCCCAGTTACAACAATCTGTTCATCCTGCGAGGCTTCCTTGTAGATGGCAAACCGGATACAGCAGCCAAGATGTTCTCGGAACAAGTTAAGATCTATCCACTGTCAGAAAAGGCAAATCCTCCCAAGATGGTTATTACATCCGGCTCAAGGGTAGCGTATAACACAATTCACGCAAACGACTTCACCTACTATGAAGAAATCGCACATGTGCTCGACAAGGAACCGTTGGATTTCATCGATCCGGAATTGCGCGGGTTATTTGCGAGCATCGGTCTGCAAAAAGGCAAAAAGTTCGATCCGGACCCAAAACTCAAAAAAACTCTAACCGAGGCCGTGGCTGTCGGCAATGCTACAGCGCGAGCTATGGTCTTTCGAACCCCCTATAGAGAAGCATATTTTTACAAAAATAGTTACTGGAAAGAAGGCTTTGTCGGTGGCAGTCATGAATGGCTGAAAGACGGTGGACAAGGTGGTCGATATTTGGATGCTCGTACCTTGTTTTTCTATGCTGCGACGGTCAATACCCCTGCCATGGTTATGAAAATGGTGGGCTTGGGATCACAGTATGCCATCACTACCCAGGACAGCGAAGGAAATATTTTTGATGGTGCTAAAACTTACAAGCTGAACATCCCAGCTAACGTCCCGGCCAAAGATTTCTGGTCCGTTGTTGTTTATGACCCTCAAACAAGATCTGAACTACAGACGTCCAACCCGTTTCCAAGTAAGAACAGCAAAAGTGGTAGCATGGTAGAAAATGCCGATGGATCAGTTGATCTCTATTTTGGACCCAAGGCCCCGCGCGGTAAAAAACAAAACTGGATCGAAACTGTACCAAATAAGTCCTGGTTTCCTATCCTTCGACTCTATGGTCCGCTTGATCCCTGGTTCGACAAGACCTGGAAGCCGGGAGAAATCGAGTTGATCAAATAGTTGTTGTACTCTATCCCAAGGATTGACAACAATTTACTGTTCTCTCGCGGCCACACTGTCAGTTTACGGTGTGACACATTGATGAACAAGCGTCTGCACAGTGACTACAAAATGTTTTGCTTGAAAAGCAGCAAATCATTTTGTGGCACGTGAGGCAAGCGTTCGGCCCTCTCTACAAAAAAACACCCTGCAAAGAAAGTAAAATGAAAGAACGAAATACATTTGCAGCTATTCTTGAAGGCGAAAATCTTTTTTCAAAAAAAGAAATCGATGAATTTGCTAAAGAGGCCATCATCGAAAATGCGTCAATGACGAACATCATTGTATCCAAGGGTCTGGCGACTCGCCCAATGCTAACTATTGTCCATTTTACAATTGTGGAGGGACACTAATTAGATCGACTTAACCAAGAAATTCAATTCTAAACCAAGCATTGCATGCACCAAGCGAAAGGATTGTAAAAATGCGTCAGAACATCGAATTCTCAAGTAAAGGACTGCTATGCCGTGGCTGGCTCTACGTGCCAGACAGCTTGGCCGAAACGGAAACAGCGCCGGGGATTGTCATGGCCCATGGTTTTGCAGGTGTAAAAGAAATGGGGCTCGCAGGTTTCGCCGAAAGGTTCGCTTCAGCAGGTTTTGTGACATTGGTTTTCGACTACCGCTTTTGGGGCGAAAGCGAAGGCGAACCGCGGAACCAGATTTTCGCCTTAGAAATGGTGGAGGACTATCGCAACGGCATCACCTGGCTTTCCGACCGGCCCGAAGTGGATCCTCAACGCATTGGAGTTTGGGGAACATCTTATAGTGGAGGCCTTGGTCTATATGTGGGTACGCACGACAAGCGCGTTAAGGCTGTTGTTGCGCAGGTCCCGTCAGCCCTGAACCCGGAGTCTCGTCGGGCGAAGGACCCGGAGACCTGGGACCGTGTAGGAGAAATGTTGATCCAGGATCGCTTTCAGCGTTACAAGACCGGGAGCGTAAACTATATAAAGGTGGTGGCTCCCGAAGGAGAGCCGTGCGTTTTTCCCGATAAGGACGCTTATGAGTGGTATATGAAATTCCGAAAATTTGCGCCCAATTGGCAAAACAAGGTAACTCTAGAGTCTTTGGAAAAACTTCGCGAGTTCGATCCAGTGAGCTTGATCCACTTAATGGCACCGACGGCTCTTCTGTTAATACCTGGTGAAAATGACAATCTGATTCCCAGCAATGCAATCAAGGAAACTTACGAGAAAGCTCGCGAGCCTAAAGCGTTATCCGTTTTGCCGATAACTCATTTTGTGCCGTACAAAGACCCGTGGATGTCAAAAGCCGCGGACTTGGCAACAGACTGGTTCCAAAAGTATCTTTAACTGTTGAAATCAAAAAAAATTGACGAGCTATCGTCCAACAAAATAATTGAGCAGATATCTAAAGCTGTGCCATTTTTAAAAGGTATCGCTTGCAGAAAGATAAAGGTATTTATCGACACTGCTCATCAATGCCGTTATACGCAAGGAATAATGATGAAAACATGGGTGAGGTCAAAGCCCGAATTGGAAATAAATCAGCATCTGCTCTGCATCGCTTTCATTTGCCATAGGATGAGCGATATCATGTCTACAAAAAAAGAGAAAATGAACCTGTTGAATTCGCTTAACATTTGACGACCATTTGGCAATAGGTGTTGACATATGTTTTATTTTGTCATAATTTTAAGTCTTCATTATCTTTATCAAAGTTAATGCCGGAAGACTTTCTCACAAGGAAGGCCCTCGCGTTTGTTGTTTGCCCTGAAAGGAATTCTACCCTTCCTTAGCGGCCATATAATCCAACAATGTAAGTATGTTAAATTCATTCTGATCATCTAAGTTTGTTCTGTTGCAAATATTTCACAAGGAGATATGATCGATGGCACCAAAAATAAACATTGATACCCTAATGGGAGCACTTCCCTACCAGAGAAAAAGAGGAAAATGGAAAAGTCTCAAGCTGGACTGGAATAAAGAGTGGGAACGATTCGACGCCAAAAAACTCTTTGAGTTCGACCTCGCCGACATTAATGAGGAAAAATTGAGTGATTACCGGAAGCGTAAAGAGGCCATCTATGACGGCAACCACGCGGCCCTTTCGATCCTCACCCGTTTGGTCGACGGCCTCTGCGGCTATCCCATCACGCCGTCTACACCTATTGCCGAGGATTTTGCCAACGCATCCGCACAGGGGCAGAAGAATCTGTTCGGAACCGAACTGATGTATTTTCAGCCCAGTGACGAGCTTTCGGCCATTGCCGCGGTGGAAGCCATGGCGTGCCAGGGTGGCCGCTATGTCGACAACACCTCTTCCCAGGGACTGGTATTGAAAACCAAGAACCTCTTTTCAGTAGCAGGAAAACGTCTCCCGGTAATCATGACTGTTATGGCCCGTGAGGTGAACAAGGGATCTTTAAGCATTCACTGCGGCCACAACGATTTCTATGGTGTACGCAATACCGGATGGGCGCAGCTGGTTGCCAAAGACAATCAGGAATTTCACGATCTGATGCCTATTGCTTTCAAAACCGCCGAACTGAGGCAGGTAATGCTGCCGTTCATGGTTATTGGTGACGGGTTTATTAAATCCCATGCCTTGGAAAACATAGAACTGCTTTCAGACGAATTTTTGAAGTATTACGTCGGCCCCCCCAATCGCCTCTATCAGCCCGATTTCGAGCAGCGCTACCTCACCGGGACCTTTACCGACACCGATCTAACCATGGAAGGCCAGATTGCCCAGGATTTTGCCTACCGTTTTGTCAAACGCGGGATTATCGCCTCCATGGACGTGATGAACCAGATTTTGAACACCAACCATCAGGTTGTGGAATGCTACCGTACCGAAGATGCTGAAATGGTAGTGGTGATTCTCGGCTCGGCAGCCGGCGTAATCAAGGACGTTGTTGATTATTACCGAGACGTGGAAGGCTTAAAGGTAGGGGTTGTTCGGCCGGTGCTTTTCAATCCGCCTTGTTACGAAGAGATTGCGTTCGGCGTTCGAAACGCCAAGGTCATCACCGTGCTGGAACGGACCGGCATGGCGCACAACCAACTCCTTCTGGCGGATTTACAGGCGGCGCTGCAGCTGTCTCAGAGAGCCTATCACGAAGGCAGGGATGAACACCAAATCTACGGTCGTGACTATATGCCGACCCTTCTTCACGGGGTTTATGGCCTGGGCAGCAAAGATTTCAACAAGTATGATGCCGCCGCGGTCATTGAGAACATGCAGGCCTGTTTAGAGAAAAAGCGGGACAATTTTATCCGGGACTTTTTCTCAGGAGTTGAAGGCCCCTACACCCTGAAACCCGCACAACTTCCGAACTACAAAGACCGGGAGCTGGGCCTAACCTTCATCGGTATTGGCGCCGAAGGTGTTAAGACCGCCTTGGAAACCGCAGCGGTGATTTATGCCGAAGATGGCTGCAACGGAAGGCGATACATCCAGTCCGGCGCCCGTTACGGTGCGGCCAGAAAGGGGGCCCCGGTTTTTATGAATCTACGAATTAGTTCCGTTCCGATTCGAAATTCCTCGGAGTTGACCGAACACGACGTTCTGGCCTTTTTCAACGAAAAGTTTTTATCCGGTGAGATTTTACGAGAATATGTCGGTCGAATGAATCAGAATGGACTGCTGGTCGTCAACAGCCCCAGAACCAAAGATGAAATTCTGGCGTCGTTTCCTACAGAAATGCGTCAGCGAATTGCAGATAAAAACATCAAAGTTATCTCGGTGGACGCCACTCAGGCGGCTCTAAAACATCTCCAACGCAACCTGCCCGGGGCCATGATGCTGGGCTTAATCAATAATGAAACGGGGATATTTACTCCCGATGCTTTTGAGGCGCGGTTTAAAAGCATCCTGGAAGAAAAATTGGGAGCCAAAAAAGGATTTGAAATTGTCGATTCCAACATCGCCCTTTTAAAGGAAGGCTTCCAGAAGGCCTCAACCGACCCGATAGAGGGAATCTGTGACTTTGCCGAGGTATCCGAAAGTCAGATTCCATCGGCGGCAATTGAGCCGGAAAATTTTGGACAGGAATACCGAGCTTCCGGTCTTCCTGTTAAAATGACGGAAAAAGATGAATTGGGAACCATCAAACCGGTGAACCTGATGGATAATTTCCAAGAAACTTTTTATCAAGAAATGGTTGAGCCGATCATGGAGGGGAAAAAGGTTGCTTGGGATCATTTTATCCCCGTGGTACCGTCCGGAACCAGCCAATACAAGGATGTGAGCTTCATGGGCGCCCAGCTGCCGATCTGGGATGCAGCCAAGTGCATCGCTTGCGGCATGTGCGCTGTATCGTGTCCGGATTCAGCTATTCACGCGACAATTACCGACAAAACGGTCCCCAAGAATGCGGCCGCTTATTTCAAAGTCTTCAAGAAACCGCCCAAGGGAATTCCCTGGAAACGGTTTGCCATGAATATAAACGCGGTTGTCGATCGATGCAAAGGCTGCGGGATCTGTGCTCAGGTCTGTCCGGTGGACGCTTTCAAGATGGTTGACAAAGCTCGTTTGAACCCGGAGGATCTTCTTCCCGAAAAATATCATGATCTGGACAATACGTATGATGCTGCCCAGTATGTGGACCGAATGCCCCTCAATTACCAGGTGCTTTTTGTCTATTCCAAGATGTATCCTGGCAAACACACCCTTTGCCCCGGCTGCGGAGAAGGGACCATTAACCTTTTGACATTCTATGCCCTGGAAAGTCTGCGCAACAGTCCCAAAGGGATCGAAACTTTTTACCAGGGGCTTAAGGTCCTTTCGGATAAAAACAGGCGGGCCATCGAGCACATGATCGATCGCGGATTTACCATCTATAATATCAACGCCACCGGCTGCAACCAGGTTTCAGAACTGGTCAATCCGTTTAATACGCGAATTTACCAGTCCGGTCATTATGGTTTCGGCACCGCTTCAGCCGCGGCCCTCGGTGCCAAATTCGCCCTGGACCAGTCCTATGCCAACGGTTTCAACGATGTCCTGACCAAGATCATTGTGTTTGCCGGTGACGGCGCCATCTACGACATCGGCAACGGTCCCTTCAATTATGCTCTGGGCGAAAATTTCGACATTACCTGGGTAATATACAACAATGAAGGGTATATGAACACCGGCGCACAGAAATCCGGAGCCACACGCTTTGGCTGTGATCGATCGACCTCACCCATTGGGGAAAAATTTGCAGGAAAGCGGACCCTGCATCGTCGTATCGTTGCCCAGGCCACGGCGATTTCACATGTCTATTCCGCCAAACTAACCACCGACAATCCCTTTTATGCCATCAAAATATTAAAAGAGGCCATCGCCTATTGCGGGCCGTCGGTGGTAGAATTCTTCTCTTACTGCTCCCAGGGTCAACAGAGCCACGACTGGGCGGGTCCATTGGTCTCAAGAATGATGAACGAGGCCAGAAACTGGCAGATTCAGGTTCGAAGGCCGTTTCAAAAGCTCGACATTTCGGCCAATCCGGAGCCGGAAAAGATTTTTCCAAGCAAAGGCAAGTCCTTTAAGAAGGGCGTTAAACGAGAACCGGCGACGTTTCACGACGTGGTGGGTATGCTGGGCCAGTATAGAAGACATATCCTGTCCCAGGAGGAGGATGTCATTCCCGAGCTGATCGAGGTAAATGAGACGGTGTCCCTTTTCCGGTGGCTCCGAAATCAATGTTTGGCCGGATATATTGACACCATGCCGACTGAAGAGGAGGTTGAACGCATTATCACTGAACGCTACAAGTAATAGAGTCGCCTTTATATCTTAAATTTTCAGGTATGGTTTTGGCTGTAGCCACTTATTTTTATGGCCGTCGTAAAACCATTTGTCCGGAAATCCGCAACACCTCCGGTATGAAGGATTTTCGGCCCAATTGATAAGCTCCAGGTATGCCTGGTGAATCTTTCTGAATGCATCTGTATCTCCGCCTATATCCGGATGGTGTTTCTTTGCCTGAAGCCGGTAAGCACTTTTTATGATTTTTTCCAGTTCAGGAGAATTCAACGCAGATTTTCCAAGCTTCAGACATGTCAATGTTGATTCTTTTATAATCGGGAGCTTTATCTCCTTGGGTATAACGAGACCGGACAATGTTTTTTTGCTTTTGGCCTTTTCAAGCAGATACCGCGTGGCGAGATAGTCTCGATTGGTCTTTTTTTTCTCTGCCCACCACTCATTCCCGAGCTTATCAGACATACTGCTGTAATCTTCAGCGGGTTTTTTATCTGAAGAACGCGGGAAAATAAAGCTGAAGATTTCTTTGGCATCATATGGAAGAACATCCATAACGATTAACGTATCGGTAAAATAAAACGTTGCATAGCGGGCATTCAATGCCTTAAGCAAGCCGGTTCTTACATCGAGTGCGTATCTGAGTTTTTGACGGCAGTCGATTGAACAATATTTTCGTCGGCCAAGATTCTCACGGGTGCCGCAGGACAAGCACCTGTTTTTTTTTGGGTAGCCTGAACTGTATCCTTCTTTTTGTATCGGATGCTGAGTCATACCATTTGTGAATTTTGTGGCAAAAATAATTTTCAAACTAATGAAACGTGAAGTGCATAGAAGCCATTTTCGTTACGGAATGAATCCCTATATAGTGTCCGTCCAGAAACGAGGATTTTTGTTCGAGATCAAGGCATGCAAAAAATTTTATCGCAGGTGCCCCGCAGGAAATGCCCTTGGGGTGCATATAGTTGATATTCCGAGAATAAAATTTTGAGCATAACGCAGAGATCGGGCAAAAAGACCGTTTCTGGATGGACACTAGCTAAATTACCGAATCCCTCTTTCTTTTTTTATAACATCATAGGCTTCCTGGATTTCCCGGAATTTGTTGTTGGCGAATTTTGTAAACTCTTCAGGCAGACCCTTTGAGGCGATCTTATCCGGATGATAATCAGATACGAGTCTTCGATACTGTCTCTTGATATGATCGTTTGAATCTTTTCTATTGCATCCAAGGGTGGCATAATATTTATCTACATCCCGGATATACTTCGACTTTAGTTTCCTGTATTTTGCATCGCTGAAATTGAATATCCTTACAGCGGATAGGATCAGATTCTCTTCGCTGGTACTCAGTGCGCCGTCGGCCACGGACACTCTGAGTAAAATATCGATCATAAGATCGAGCATCTGGTGCTGTGTCCGGAACTGGCTGTAAAACTGGGTCGCAAAATCGGTAAAATTGTCCTGGGACTCAATGGCTGCATGAAAGATGTTCGTCGCAAGTCTTCTACTTTCAGGGTTCAGGTTCAAATCGTATACCATGAAATGTTCGACAGCATTTACCTCTTCCTTTGATACCCGGCCATCTGCTTTGGCGAGTTTTGCAAGCATAGAAAACGCTGCGACAAAGAAGGTAAACTGTGCCTCTTCCCCGGATGAAAGACGGGCCCTTTGGGTGGTGGTATAGGTTTGACCGCCGGTATCAAACGCGTGGCCCAACGCTGCGCCTGCAATGGCACCCAGGGGCCCGGCCATGGCAAATCCGATTGTCCCACCGATTATCTTTCCTAGCAAACTCATTCATATCTCCTTTTTGTGTTCTTTTTTCCCGTCGTGATGCATTCAATATATAGTTAAGATGCAGAATGTGCATTCTTGTGTTCAAATAGCATATTTTGCCGACGTTTCCAAACCTGAAATTTCGACATAGTTCGGTTCTTTTAATCAGGCTGTGTTCAAACCCGGAAACTTTTTTCTTAGAAAAGCTTTCAGCGTTCCGATTTGGATGGAGGGCCGGCTGTAAAGAGGCCTAGGCGCGGAAACAAAAAGCAGTTTTTCAGGCGAAGTTTTCGGTTTGGATCTCGTCTTCATAAAAGATCCGGATCAACCTCCAATCATAATATCGTGCCCTTTTGGGCCGCAATTAAAAATAAGGTCGAGTGCAGAGAGATTGGGGATAAAACTCCCCCAGAGTTGAGGATAAATCAATAACGGTTGTTTAAATTTGGTCAACCGAATCCCCACATCCGCAAATCTATCTGCATCAAGGTATTTTTGAGCAGCACTCTGAGTTAAAAACCGGGATGCCCCCATTTTCCCACAGATCTCTATGAGGAGTTTTTCCCCCGTTGAATGAATCCCGAGCTCGGACAATAAGATGACCTTTGTCTCAATCTTGAGTTGCTGCATCAGATAACGGATAACGTTAAGGTTTAAATCGATGAGTTTTTCGAATTTTGTCGACAAAAGCGCTTCAAGGAAGTCGATGTGTACCGTAAAATACGGCGTTCTTGAATAGGCATTTTTCAAGCTTTCCAAATGTTTTTGGGGCCAGCGACTGTCATGGCATATCCTGACAGCGTCGATTTTTTGAAGTCCCAAGCCCTTCTTTTTTACCGGAACGGTCATCCACAGGCTTCCCTGATCATTTTTGAATCGATTGCGGGTGATCCAGGTGGTACCTCGAGGAAATTGAACGTTATCCAAAATTACAAAAATATCCGAAAGATATGCCTTGTAAAAAAAACCTGGAAACGGAAAAAAATAAGGCTGATTTGCGGATAAAATCACTTTTCAATTGGCTTTTTTAGTATTGCAACCATTTAAGGAAGTATTAATCTGACCGGCATTAATTTATCTTTACACAAAAACGAGGCTCACAATCATTTAGGTGATGAAGGTCGCACCGCTTGAAGCCCGGATCAGTTTAAAGAAGAAAGTTCCCCTCCCTTGCATTATTTAAGGCGATAAAAAGGTTCGTCTTCTGCTTTGCCCACCAGCATCAGCCGGCCGCCACATTGTTCACAGACCAACAGGCTGTCTATAATTTTCGAATCCACGGCAGATGGATCCTCCAAAGTAATGTCATCCTCAAGAAGACAATTCGATATCCCACATTCCATACACAAACATTCTATTTCTTTGGTCATGATCGTTTCCTTGTTAGAGCAATATTAAATCGCACATTATGATTTTCCCATCAACGAAAAGTGGTAAACCGGCCGATTTAACAAAAAAAAGACAAAAGATTTCTCAAAGCTAAAAAATTTTATGGACCTTCTTAATTTTAAAGTGTAGAAAGTTATAGTATATCAAATTCATTTGATTTATTCTACCAAAAGGAGCTTAAAATGTATGAAATAATTGCAAACCCTGATGATTACAACATTGGTTCTTTAGAGGAGGGACTCGGCCATAAGCAAATCGCCTTTCCCGATGACAAACGAAGAAGGTGGGCCGAAGAAATAGAAGTTTTTGCCGAAAAGTTGGACGGTTTGTCCGATAAAACCAAACAGCTTCAGAAACTTCTTGCGAGTGAAGATACCATCAAGGCAACACCCGCATCCCTAAAAACCTTTAAGGTACAATTATTCAAAATAAACAATGCGTTAAATACAGCATTCGATCTGGCAAAAAAACTTGAAACCGACATTGTTAAGAAATAAAATTGTTGAGGTTTCCCAAGAAAAGGTAAAATAATATGAAGCAAGAAGTAATCGTACGCTTTGCGCCCAGCCCCACCGGTTACCTTCATATCGGCGGTGCCCGCACAGCGATTTTTAACTGGCTCTTTGCCCAGAAGACCGGTGGCAAACTGATCCTGAGAATCGAGGATACGGATGCGGAGAGGTCGACCGAAGATTCTATTCGGGGAATTATTGAAGGTTTGAAATGGCTCGGGATCACCTGGGATGAAGATCCCTATTTCCAGACACAATTCATTGAGGAGCATCTGACTGCGGCCCGTAAACTCCTCAAATCGGGGCATGCCTACAAGTGCTTTTGCACAATAGAGGAACTCAAGCACAAACGGCAGGAAGCGTTGAGACAGAAAAAAGATTTAAAATATGACGGCACCTGCCGCCATTTAACACCGGAAGAGGTCGCTGAAAAAGAAGCCGACGGAGTTCCCTACATCATTCGAATGAAGGTTCCGCAAGGCGAAGGCGCTGTCTATTTTGAAGACATAGTCTATGGAACCATTGAAAATAAATATAAGGATATTGAGGATTTTGTTATCGTCCGTTCCAACGGTCAGCCGCTGTATCTCCTTTCAAATGCGGTTGATGATATCCGTGACCGGATTACCCATATCATTCGCGGCCAGGACGGATTGTCAAATACACACCGGCAAATCTTGATCTACCAGGCACTGGGAGCGCCGGTACCACAGTTTGCCCATATGTCACTCACGCTCGATCCTAAAAAAGCCAAGATTTCAAAACGCAAGCATGGTGAACTGGTTGCGGTCCACTTTTATAAAGAACATGGTTTTTTGCCATGGGCATTTGTAAATTTTCTGGTCCTTCTTGGGTGGGCAACGCCCGAATCGAGAGAAATCTTCTCCAAGGAGGAGCTGATCGAAGCATTTTCCCTGCAGGGAATCAGTCGTGCCAATTCCATCTTTAACGTCAAAAAGGATGATCCCAAATATTTTACCGACCCAAAGGCGATCAGTATCAACGCCCATTATCTGAGGGAGTTACCAGTTGAAGAGATCGAGCCTTATGTTCGTGCTGAACTGGAGAAGGCGGGAATTTGGGACCCCGAGTATGAAAACGCCAAACGCCAGTGGTTTCTGGAAACCCTCGAACTGATTCGGAGCCGTTTTCATGTTACAACCGATTTTGTCGATCGAGGCAGGGCCTATTTTTCAGATGATTTCCCTATCGAAAACAGAGCTTTGAAAAAAAATATTGTCAAGCATCCTCAGCTTAAAAAATGGCTTCCGATGATGGCCGATCATCTGGAGGGTTTAAAAGAGTTTACAGCCCCTGAAGCCGAGAATGTTATTCGTGATATGGCGGAAACCCTCGACATCAAACCCGGCGTGTTGATCAACGGCATTCGAACCGTTGTCACCGGACAGCTCGCCGGCCCGGGGCTTTTTGATATTTTGATCACCATCGGTCAACGTCGTGTGGTGGACCGCCTTCGCAAAACCACGGCGCTTTTCGATAAACTCTAAATCTACAAATAAACCAAAAAAATAAGGAACAAATGGAACTTTTGATATGACCAAACCCGAGTCCACTCCTGCTTCTAATTTTATCCGGAATATTATCGCCGAAGATCTAAATAATAATAAAAACGACGGCCGTATTGTCACCCGTTTTCCGCCGGAACCGAACGGTTATCTTCACATCGGACACGCTAAATCAATCTGTCTCAATTTCGGCATTGCCGAAGAAAATGAGGGTGGTATTTGTAATTTGCGATTCGATGATACCAACCCCACCAAAGAAGAAGTCGAATATGTGGAATCCATAAAAGAAGACGTTCAGTGGCTTGGATTCAATTGGGATGATCGGCTTTTCTATGCATCTGACTACTTTGAACAACTGTATGCATATGCGGTACAGTTGGTCAAAGACGGTAAGGCTTATGTCTGCAGCTTGAGCGCTGATGAGATCAGGGAAAATCGAGGCACGCTAACCATGCCCGGGAAAGACAGTCCTTATCGCACACGGTCAGTGGAAGAAAATCTGGACCTGTTCCAACAAATGCGAGCCGGAGAATTCGAGGACGGTGCCCATGTACTTCGCGCTAAAATCGACATGGCCTCCCCAAACGTGGTGATGCGTGATCCGACGCTCTACCGGATTCGACGGGTCCCGCATCACAGAACCGGAGACACGTGGTGTATTTATCCCATGTACGATCTTGCACATTGTCTTTCAGACTCTATAGAAGGGATTACCCATTCTCTTTGCACACTGGAATTTGAAAATAATCGTCAATTATACGACTGGATACTCGACGAACTGAATGTGAATCGTCATCCCCAGCAAATCGAGTTCCTTGTGGAATTGGTCGACGAGGAATATGTTTCAGGATGGGACGATCCTCGAATGCCGACCATAAGCGGTCTAAGGAGACGCGGCTATACGCCGGAATCGATCCGAAACTTTTGTGAACGCATCGGCGTGGCCCGGCGGGACAGTACGGTTGACATTGCACTGCTTGAGTTCGGTATCAGAGAAGACCTGAACAAACAGGCGCCACGGGTCATGGGGGTTCTGCGCCCCTTAAGGGTGGTCATCGACAACTATCCGGAAGGCCAGGTTGAAGAACTTGATGCCCAGAATAATCCGGGGGATTCGACCATGGGAACACGCAAAGTTCCTTTTTCGCGCGTACTCTATATCGAACAAGACGACTTCATGGAGGACCCGCCGAAAAAGTTCTTCCGTCTGGCTCCCGGTCGTGAAGTGCGATTGCGTTACGCGTATTTTATCACCTGTGTAGACGTTGTTAAAGATGAAGAAACCGGCCAAGTAATTGAACTTCACTGTACCTATGACCCGGCCACACGTAGCGGTTCATCCCCGGATGGACGGAAGGTGAAAGCCACTTTACACTGGGTTTCGGCGGCTAACGCCATCAAAGCAGAAGTACGCCTGTACGATCATCTGTTTTTGAAAGAAAATCCGGATGATGATAAGAATGTCGATTTTAAAACACATTTAAATCCAAACTCTCTGGAGATCCTGTCTTCTTTTGTCGAACCCAGCCTGGCGGCTGCAAAGCCGGGTAGCATATACCAGTTTGAAAGGCTTGGTTATTTCTGTGTTGATTCTGTGGAATCTTCTGGTAAACCCCTTGTATTCAACCGTACGGTCACACTTCGTGATACATGGGCAAAAATACAGAAAAAACAGCAGAAAAAATAATAAAAGAGGTGATGCCATGCCAATTTATGAATTTTATTGTAAAGACTGCAATACGATTTTTAACTTTTTTTCCAATACCGTCAATACGACAAAAAAGCCCAAGTGCCCAAAATGTAAAACAAAAACTCTTGAAAAACAGATTTCTGTGGTGGCGTTTACTGGACGAGCAAAGGAAGACGGTGATATGGATGATCTTCCATTCGATAGCAGTAAAATGGAAAACGCCATGCAGATGCTGGCCAGTGAAGCGGATAAAATCAATGAGGATGATCCAAAACAGGCCGCCAATCTCATGCGCAAACTTTCCCATATGACCGGCATCAAACTCGGAGACGGCATGGATGAGGCACTGAGTCGGATGGAACAAGGGGAGGATCCCGAACAGGTGGAGGCTGAAATGGGTGATATTCTGGAAGCGGAAGACCCTTTTTCGCTAACGGGCAAAAAAGATAGGGGCATCAAAGCAAAACGCAGGGAGCCGTTAAGGGATGAAACACTTTACGACCTTTGACCGTATTTTTCTTTCTTTTTTTCTATTTCGGTCTCATAATATTACCTCTTTTGAAAAATATCCCCCAGCGCATGATCGATGTCAGGATGCTGAAACTTAAAACCATGACTCAAAAGCTTATGGGGAATCACTTTTTGGCTGTTCATCAGCAATGTCCCCATTTCACCCATAACAAGACGAATCATAAACGAAGGCACTTTCATAAAAGACGGCCGCTTCAGAACATTGCCGAGGGCTTTGCCAAAATCA
>JAFCZV010000219.1 GCA_019314155.1 Deltaproteobacteria bacterium | reverse complement strand
TATTTTAATGCTTCCGGATTTTAAAGGGCCATTAACAAAAATTGCTTTGAAAGTAGACAATCCAAAAGAATTTTCAGAAATCTGGGCCAAGCGCCTAGCGCCCTTTTCCCTTGCTGCCGCAATAGGTATTCACGTGATAACCGCCTGGATTTTTGCCACCCAGGGCGGAAGAGACTGGTGGAACTCTGCTGTTCTTGCCCCGGATTTCATAGCAGTAGCAGTAGCATCCGGGACCGCTGTAGTCTTTATTGTAGCTCTGCTGGCATATGGCCTTAAGGAACAGTACAAGGAGGCATATCGCAGCATGGCAATTATTATGGCTACTGCTCTTTTTACTCATATCTTTTTAATGTACAATGATTTCATAATTCATGCTTGGTATGGTGCCCACGAAGCCATGGAAACCCTCTCTATTACATTTAAAGATTATGGCCTGACCCATGCTTTTGAAGTGCTTGCCCCCCTGGCGGCCGTTATTCTACTTTTAAACAAAAAGGTGCGGCAAAGTTCTTTTGCCATGATCTCATGCTGCTGCCTTTTGATCTTCGGGGTATTTGCTCATCGTTTTTTATTAATGCCGGCGGCGTTTGATAAAATTCAGCTTTCAATCGAGCCCTTGGGATTACAGTATACATACTGGGCATTTCCCATTGCATCGGGGCAATACGATCCGCTAATGAACACCTTTGTAACCAAATGGGAGTACTTCCCAAGTAGTATCGAGGTCACCATTTTTCTGGGAGTTCTGGCCTTTATGTGCTTTGTGGTACTTTTAGCCATCGACCGACTTCCT
Source organism: Deltaproteobacteria bacterium (assembly GCA_019314155.1). Lineage (GTDB taxonomy): Bacteria > Desulfobacterota > Desulfobacteria > Desulfobacterales > UBA11574 > JAAXQD01. The sequence goes on along the minus strand of JAFCZV010000219.1, from coordinate 3,614 downwards.
ATCGCAGGTGAGGTTGAAGCATGAATACTTTTAAAATCGATGTGGAAGATCTTCAGGCACTGTCAAGGCTTTTCACCTATCCTGAAAAAAGGCCGGTGAAAGGTGATTTGAGCAAATTATCGCTGATAGCCGGAAAAAAATGGGAGATGGCACCGGAGGAAAACGGGTTGCTGGTTCTTCAAAATAATTATGTAAATCTTTTTATTAATGCACTTCCGGAGGTTCCCTGCCCCCCTTATGGTTCCTTTTACCTTGAAGGCATCCTGATGGGGCAGTCCACCGTACAGGTGAAAAATATTTATCATGAATACGGCTTTCAAACCGAAGAAATGCCGGATCACATTGCCGTGGAACTGGAGTTTCTGGCCATGCTGTCAACGATTGCAGCTCATGATCCGGTTCAACAAGATTATGATTTTCTGCTGAATCATCTAAGACAATGGACACCTGAGTTTTTTAAACGGGTGGAAATAAATGATGACAAGGGCTTTTACAAAGAAGTTTCCCGGTATGCACGACAGGTGATTTAACCACTGGAATATAGGAATAAGCAAATGAAAAACCAATTCGTTGAATCTTCCCCTTTGGATATATCAGACGACGATATTTTAAAAGCTATGAAAAATATCAGTGGATATGCTGGCAGTTGCGCTTCTCATAAACAACATACCAAAAAACCGCAGGTATCCGGAATTCTGGATTTGAAATCATTGGAACAAAAAGCGGATTAAATGATCCTGTGTCCGTATTCTTTTTCTACCAGGATAACCACCCGCTCAACGGTTAAGCTCTGTTGGAGTTTATTGCGGATAAAGTTCTTCTCCTCTATGGCGCCTCGCGGCATGTCACAGGTACAATCAATCAAGAAGAGTTCCCCGCACCCGCCGCATGCACATCGGAAATTTGTGGCTACAAGTCGAACCCGACTTTCCAGGGCGGCATTACCATTCGAATAGCTTTGATAATTTTTTGAACCGACACCCGATACCGAAACCGGAGAAAAAGCCATTTTCACTACAAGTCCCACTGAAAAGAAAAAAAATCACAGCCGCAATCATCCAGTAGGAAGGCTGCCGGCCACTATTGCTTGACTCTGCCTTGGAAACGGTTCTTTGATTTTTTCTTTTTTTTGCCATCTTTTTAAACTCCTTAATTTAACATTAGCATCCACCAGCTTGCCGTCGGCAACCCGCATAATTCTCCGGGCGTAACCCGCGCAGTCCGGGCTGTGTGTCACCATGACGATGGTCATCCCTTCGTCATTGAGGCCATGGAGTAATTCCATAACGTCATGGGATGTTTTGGTGTCTAAATTGCCGGTGGGTTCATCGGCCAACAGCACCGGCGGTTCATTGACGATAGCGCGTGCGACGGCCACGCGTTCTTTTTCTCCGCCTGAAATCTGGTTCGGCAAACGATGGGCCTTCCCCGATAATCCCACCTGATGCATTGCTGCTTCGGCCATTGCCCGTTTTTTCTTTTTCCCGGCCTTTATGATTGCCAGCGGCAGCATAATATTCTCGACGACGGTCAGGTAGGACACGAGATGAAAGCTCTGGAATACAAACCCTAGAAATTCTCTGCGAAAATCCGCCCTTTGCTCCTGACCTAAGCTGTATATGTCAATATCATCAACAATCAAGCTTCCGGACGTTGGGGCGTTCATGGCTCCCATCATTCCGAGAAGGGTGGATTTTCCAGATCCCGACTCACCCATGATACCGACAAACTCACCCTCTTCGATTTCAAAGTTGATGCCGTCTATCGCCGAAACCGCTATTTCACCTTCGCCATATTTTTTTACAAGATTATTCGCAATGATATAACTCATCTAATACCTCATAAGAATGTTTGTCCGTAAATACATTTTACAGCGACCTCAACGCTTCATTCGGGTCGAGCCGGGAGGCCATAAACGCCGGATATGCACTGGATATCAAACCCAGTATCAGGGCTGTCACCACCGCGCCGACGGCCAGTTCGAATCTAAAAGGAACATCTCCGGGATGGTTTTCGGTAAAAATAAATAGCGCAGCCCTTGCTGCCCCGAATCCCATAAAATAACCGATGATGCCCGCCAAGCCCGATACAATAGAAGCTTCCATGAAGATAATCTTCATAATGTGTCCTTTGCGGAAGCCGATGGCTCGAAAGATGCCGATTTCATCGGTACGCTCCCTTACGCTGCCCATCATAGTTACCAGCACAACAAGGCTGCCGATCAACAGGATGACTCCGGAAATGCCGTAGGAAAATTTTTTAAACTGAGCCAAAGTCTCCATTCGGCTCTTTACAACCTGCTGAATGGCCATCACTTTGGCACCCGGCAAAACATCGGAGATCTGTTTTACCATGGATTCGATGGGACAATCTTTACAAAGTGCCGCCACTTCAGCCATGGAAATTTTTCCATTTTTATTGAAAATCGTTTGCGCCGTCACAAGGCGGGAAAATATGAGCTGATCATCTTGAGAACCGGTGGGTTGGAGCACACCGGAAACGACCAATTTTTTATCCTTTATCGTTATTTTGTCGCCAATGGATAAGTTGAGTATCCGTGCGGCCTCCGCACCCAAAATCACTTCATTTTCTTCCGGTACGGCACCTTGGATATGCCACCAGGGCTTTAAAATTTCGGCGGCCTTAAAATCCACGCCGGCCATGAGAACTTTATGCGAATCAATACTAACCACACCAAGCACCAACGGCCCTAAGGCTGCAACATTCCGTGCGTTTTTTATGGTTTTCACCCGTGCCAATTCAATCTCTTGAATCTCTTTCATTTCAAAGGAAACACCGCCAAGTGCCAGTCCCCCATAAGAAAGTGCCAGATTTTCGGTTCTGGGGACGATCAGAATATTCGCCCCATACTTTTCGAGCTTGTTGTTGATATCGTTGGCCATGGCGTCAACAAAGGCCATAATCCCCACCACCGTAGATACACCGATAACAAGTCCGGCAAGTATGAAACCTGCCTTGCCTTTGCGTCGCAAAAGATTTTTAATGGATATGGTTTTGAGTGTCATTCTCAAGCCTTTCCGGAAAAGTTAAAATATTGCTTTCCTCCAAGGATATCCTTTACCTGGATAATCACTTGACCGTTTTCCATGATTCTTTCTAAAGGTGCCGGATTGCAGCCCCCTTTGACTTCGTTGACCAAAATCGAAGCAAATTTGCGGCCACAATTTCGACACACCATATGGTCACCCTCTTGATAATATCCCTTGCCCGCGGGCCAGCAGACATCGCAGGCATCAAATGCGGCCCTGATGATGCCATCCGAACTTTTGAGAATAAAATACCGTATGACGAAATCACCGTCCACATGTTTAAAATGACGGGCTTTTCCGTCTTGAAAAAGAACGACGGGGAATTTCACTTCCGTACTGCCGGATGCTAATGGGGCGGATGCAACGGCCGTCTTTTTGTTATCGCCTTTATAAATAAAAAGAGCGGTTGCTCCGGCAATAAGAATCACTCCGGCGATGGTCATAAACAGCGGCAAACGGCCTTTTTTCTCAGTTTTTAGAACCGCCGCTTTTTTAGCTGCAATTTTTTCTTTATTCTTTTTCCTTCCTTTTTTAGACATGAAAACTGCTCCTTTAAATTTTTTT
>JAFCZV010000597.1 GCA_019314155.1 Deltaproteobacteria bacterium | reverse complement strand
GTCGCTTTGTTCAGGTTGACCTTTCCTGCATCTCCGGCCCATGACGGACCGCAGAATACCATAACCATTGCTAACGCAATACACAAGACCAACACTTTTTTGGATTTTGTCATCGTTTCCTCCTTTTTTAAGATGAATGATTGGTTGGTAGAAACACAAAACCATTAAAAGGGAATCCCCTATAAACGAAAAATGCTTCCAAGAATCATGCCATGAATCGATTTTTAGCCTGGATTTCCCTCGGGTATGTTCGATTTTAGATTCAGGCAAATTCTTTATGAGAAATTCAAGTTGGAATTTAATGTCTGAATTTGGAGTGGCTGTGTAGGATTGGGTGTTGCAGTGTTATGTAAAAATTTTTCTTTTTTTGGAAGATCAAAGCATGTAATTGGAGTCAATAAAAAATGACCGGCGAAGAAGATCGTATATAAATGAAAGATTAATTTAATCTGATTTTTTGATAAAGCACACCAATCTGGGCATGAATGCACTTGATGATGTGCATCATCTTTGACTTTTGCAACGCAAGGGTAATCTCTGATAATTTTTTCAGATCAGGAAGTGTTTCTGGTTTGTCTCGGATTTCCGCGCCGCATCGCTAAGCGCTTTTCGAAAAAGACTTAAAAATCATTCACCGAAAGGCCCTGAAATGGCTTCTATACCAAACATCGCTCTTGCGACGTCCAGATCTTCCTGGGTCGTGATCTTGATGTTAAATTTACTGCCGTTGATAATTTTTACGTCCTTTCCAAGTCTCTCCACAAGCGATGCGTCATCCGTACCGGAATATCCATCCCGCCGCGCAGTTTCATGGGCCTTTACGATCAGGCCATACCGAAACGCCTGGGGAGTCTGGGCAAGCCAAATATTCTCTCTGAAAAGTGTGCTTTCTATAATGCCCGATTTGTTGACGCGTTTTAAGGTATCGCTGACCGGGATGCCAAGGATGCAGGCGCCAAAATCTTTCGCCCCCAAGATACATGCAGTCAAATCTTCAGGGTGAATAAACGGACGCACACCGTCATGGATAACTACCGTATCTGTTTTTTGGTCAATGGCTTTAAGGCCGTTGTACACAGAATCCTGGCGCTGAACGCCGCCGGAAATAGGCAATATTGTTTTGGCAATAATCGATTTCTTCTTCGGGAACGACAATGAAGATCTCTTCTATCAAACTGCACGCATCAAACGTCATTATCGAATGGCCCAAAACAGGAAGTCCCGAAAGGTCCAGATACTGCTTGCGCATCCTGCCTTTCATCCTGGCACCTTTGCCTGCTGCAACAATAATCGCGGAAACCATTTGAGTCTCTCAGGGAAAGTGTGAAGCGATCTTAAGTGATCTAAAATGCCTATTTATCCCGTATTAAACGGGGATGTTAAGGTATTCTTCTGTTTTTAATACCCAATATTCCACTATTCCAGCACTCCATCATTCCGGCCGGCATATACGGTAGACTTCATCCCTCTGGGGTGACACCAAAGCCGTATCCACTGGCCCGGATTTTTTACTTAAGGTAACTCAGCTCCTTGGGAAGCGGAACACCTTTACCCATGGTGTCCTCACCGTAATTGACACCGGCAAGGATTTCAATATCCTTTAAGGCTCGAACATCGCCTTCAAAGACAACTTCGGTGATATTTTCTTTCTGGATTTTCCCCCCGGCCCATTGGATATCGAGCACGCTGCTTGCATCAAATCTATCTTTGCCGACACAAAGTTCTACTTGCCCTCCATAATGCTGGACGATCTTGGCAACCAAAAGGCTTGGTCTGCTATGAAAACCAAGCTTTATAGGTACTCCCACTCTAATGGAAGAACGCTCAATATTTTCATTCAGTATCTCTTGGGCCAATTCTTTACCTTTCGTAAGGAAATGGCAGATATGGTAAAGGCCGTAATTAACTGTACGATCAAGAAGCTCTTCAGGATCGATTAACGATGATAATCGATCCTGCACTTTTTTATAAATACTTTTGTATCCTGCCTTGTGAAGGTGCCGTTCATAGAAATGTAGCAGC
>JAFCZV010000218.1 GCA_019314155.1 Deltaproteobacteria bacterium | reverse complement strand
AAGCGGTTCTCTGGCGATTCGAGCCAGCTGCTCGGCAAGGATCTCCATGTGGTTACCGGTGTAGATTTTAAGACCGTGCATGGCCGGCCGGCTCCTTTGATTCACGCCTGTTTTTGGGTGGAATATGGTTCATGGCATGCTCGGCCATGGCTGTAATCGTCAGGCTCGGATTTACGCCCAGATTGGCCGGTATCATCGATCCGTCCACAACATACAGACCTTCGTGTCCGTAAACTCGGTTTTTCCCGTCGAATGGGGCATCCACCTAAAATGTGCGCCGTAATGCCTGTATTCAAAAGAACCTCGTTTACGGGACTCTGCGGAATGCCGCCTGTTTTTTTGGCCAGCGCCAGAGTCACTTCCTGAGCCTTCGGAATATAGACCGGCACCTTTTCCCGCCGATGTTCACTCTTTGAGATAAGTGAACGTTTAAAAGGCCACCACCATCGACGCTTAAGATTGACCTTGACGCTGTTATCCAAAGTTTGCATGACCAGAAGGACAATCGATCGCCGTGCCCAGCCAAACGGCCAAAGAACCCGTAGAAAATGAATTGGACGCTGTTATCCAAAGTTTGCATGACCAGAAGGACAATCGATCGCCGTGCCCAGCCAAACGGCCAAAGAACCCGTAGAAAATGAATTGGATGTCGAATGATATTTAAAAGCCACTTCAAGGGCCGTGTGAACGGGTTGGCGCTTTCGGTACCTTCCGGATAGCGCACCGGTTCTATGTGGGTGACTTCATCCGGATATATGCTCGATGTAATGGCGATCCCTTTGGAGTAATCCACTGCGTCGTTTTTTGCAGTAACGGCTGTTAACGTTTCACTGTTGGTCCGGACCCGCGAACCGAGCATGGGTGAAAGTCCGGGCAATGTTCCCTGTTCTTTGCACTTTAAAAGTAAGGGAACGGTGCCTAAAACACCAGCGGAAAGAACGATCTCTTTAGCCAGAAATGTTTGCCGGTTACTGGAAAAAAGCGAAGTGGTTCGTATGGTATCCACCTGGTATCCACCATCGGGATACTCTTTAATCAGGGTCGCCTTGGTCTCGGGAAAGATTTTCACACCCAGAGCTTCGGCCAGGTGGAGGTAATTTTTGTCCAGGGTGTTTTTTGCATTATATCTGCAACCGACCATGCAACCGCCGCAAAAGCAGCATCCGGTACGATCCGGCCCTTTTCCGTCAAAATAGGGGTCGGGAACGGTTTTCTCGGGTTCACCGAAAAAAACCCCCACATCCTGGAGGCTGAATGTATGACCTCTGCCCATCTCCACGGCCAACTCGCGGAGCAGTTCATCCGCCGGATATACCTTTTCATTGGACGTAACCCCGAGAATTTTTTTAGCCGCCTCATAATTGGGTGCGAGAACAGATTTCCAATCCCTCATTTGGGCCCACTGGGGATCTTCGTAAAACGCGTCCGGAGGTTCAAGCAGCGTGTTGGCGTAGCCAAGGCTTCCTCCGCCCACGCCCGCACCGCTCAAGATTAAAACATCGGAAAGGAGCGTGATACGTAAAATGCCGAAACAGCGCAAAAACGGGAACCAAAGATACTTGAAAATATTCCAATTGCTTTTGGGAAAATTTTCAGTCCGGTATCGCTTGCCGGCTTCCAGAACAGCCACTTCGTAACCCTTTTCAGCCAATCGAAGTGCGCTGACACTCCCCCCGAATCCTGAACCGATAATGATGAAATCGTACATTTTACTTACACCCCTTGATCAATCGCTTATTCTTAGGGCTCGCGCAAACAAATAGGACTTCATGGATCCCCTGATGGTAACTACTCAGGTAATTTAGGTTGAAGACTGAAGGCTGAAGTATATCAATCATCTCGCAACGCTCGAATTAAACCATTCAAGACCTTCTCTGTTTCGACAATCTTTGCTTCAAGCAGAGATGAATCCTAGTTGCGCAAGAACCCCAAACGCTTCGACAAACCTAGCTGATTAACAGGTCATTAGGCTGAAGACCGAAGGCTGAAGTGATCTAACAGCCTTCAACCTTCAGTCTATCCACCTAAGTAGTTTCCCCTGATGTTTATCATTTTTTCCCGAGGATTGTAAAGGGAACAAACAGGGCAAACGCATTTGATTTCGGTGCAGCGAAGCGACGGCGTGTTTCTCTTGGAAACCGACTGGCTGTTTGAAGGGCTTTAGCACGCGTTAGACCGAGCCGAATGAAATTATGCTCTAAAACATTCATCGGATATTTTATTGATGAAATTTTCTTTATAACCCTGGCACGGCTCGGGCTTACGGGTGCTTAAGCACAAGTTTCAGTCGGTTGGAAAGAGATATGTGCCGTCGTGGAGCGTTCCCTCTCTATAGGGATTAAAATACGTTTGCCCTGAGGCAACAAATTGGACCCAAAAAACAAGGATACCATAAATTTTCTTGACTTTATTGTTATTTTTTAATTACTTGAAGGAGTCCTGTTCGGGTGCTCGCATGAGATTAATAGGGAACCCCGTGAAATTCGGGGACGGGCCCGCCGCTGTAACCCCACCCTTTTTGTTTTACACGACAAGGGGAACCCTTTCAGCATGGTAGTACACCACTGTCCGAATCTTTCGAGATGGGAAGGTCGCAGATAGAGGGGGGGAAGTCAGAAAACCTGCCCGAGCAGAAGGCGCCGCCTCCGTGGATAAGGGGCATGTGGTGATCTTGAGGATAAAAAAGGGACATCCCCGGATCGATCTGTTTTGGTCCGGTTTTTTTTGGTGAAAATATTTGAATAAACTTCAATGGCCTTTAGAATTTCCGATATGTTAAATTGCAGATCCATAGCAATATTTTTACTGGCGACAGCATCATTTATTATTTCCTTGGGTACACCATCTCTCGCAAAAACAGTAACGGATCAGATCGGACGAAACATCACGGTCCCGGATGAACCCCGACGGATTGTATCCCTTGCACCGAATATCACGGAGATTATTTTTGCCCTGGGTCAGGAACATCGTTTAGTAGGTGTTACCCGGTACAGCGACTTTCCCCCTGAAGCTGAAAAACTTCCCAGGGTCGGTTCCTATGTTCACCTCGATCTGGAGAAAATCGTGGCTTTAAAACCGGATCTTTGTATCGCCATCAAGGACGGAAATCCTATAGCTGTCGCCAAACGTTTGGAATCTCTAAAAATACCCGTATATGCCGTTGATCCGAGGAATTTGGAAACGATCATGCAAACGGTGCTCGAAATCGGTGGACTTATCAATGCCAATAAAGAGGCGGACCTTTTGGTGCAGAACATGGATCTAAGGATCCAAAAGGTCAAATCTTTCGTTGCAAATGTCACCCATCGTCCCCGGGTCTTTTTCCAAATCGGTGTCTCCCCCATTGTATCGGTTGGGACCCATACATTTATTCATGGACTCATTGTTCTTGCCGGAGGGACCAATCTGGCGGAAGGCCCAATCGCTTATCCCCGTTTCAGTCGCGAACAGATCCTGGCCCTGTCGCCGGAAGTGATTATTATAACTTCCATGGCCCGAGCAGCGATATTCGAGCAGGTCAAAGCGGAATGGAACAAATGGCCCCATCTGCCCGCGGTGCGAAACCAGCGTATCTTCCTTGAAGATTCCAATTTTTTCGACCGCCCCACTCCCCGGCTTGTGGACGGCCTTGAACTGCTGGTGAGATTGATCCACCCCGAACTTTTTAAGGAAGCAGAGTGAATACCGATAAACCATTGCTGATAAAACGTCTGTTGGTTATTTCCTTTTCGCTGATGCTGGTGTTGCTTACGGCCATGTTTCTGGGCCTTTCTTTTGGGTCCAGTCAGAGCGGAGTGAAGGCTGTTTTCCAAAATTTTTTAGGCATCGGACCCCATGATCCCATCCTGGAAACCATTATCTGGAAGATCCGTTTTCCACGGATCTTGCTGGCAACCCTGGTGGGGGGGACCCTTTCCCTGGGCGGGTTGGTTTTCCAGGCCCTATTGAGAAATCCCCTGGCCGAACCCTATATTTTAGGAATTTCCGGGGGTTCGGCCATCGGTGCGATTATCGGCATCCTGATGGGGTTCGCCCGATTTCCAGGGGTAAGTCTTACGGCTTTTTCGGGAAGTATCGCCACACTTTTACTGATTCTCGTCATGTCCTCCGGACAAACAATTCTGAAAAAAGATGCCCTTCTTCTTTCAGGCGTAATGGTGAATGCTTTCTGCGGTGCCGTCATCATGTTCCTGGTCTCATTGACCCAGGACGCAAGGCTCCATAGTATTATTTTCTGGCTCATGGGTGACCTTTCCATGGTGGACATGCCCCAGGTCGGAATTCTTGCTGCATTGCTTTTGCCGTGTTTTCTCCTGTTGTTCTGGTTTTCCAATTCCATGAATCTGCTCCTGATGGGTAAAGAAATGGCCCAGACCATGGGGATAAATGTAAAGGCGCTAACGGTGATCTTGCTGGTGGCCACCTCGTTTATGGTCAGTATCACTGTTTCTTACTGCGGACTTGTGGGATTTGTCGGACTGGTCGTACCCCATCTTTTGAGACTTCTTTTTGGGCCGGACCACCGGGTGCTGGTTCCGGCATGTGTTTTTGGCGGAGGCGCCTATCTTGTTTTCTGCGATGTTCTGGCCAGGACTCTCCCGGAACAGGGGGAAATGCCCGCCGGTGTCATTACCGCAATGATCGGTGCGCCGCTCTTTATCTATTTATTGAAAAGAGCACGGCGGTAATATGGCCATAAACATCAAAAACCTGAACTATTATTATGGAGATATTCCGGCCCTTAAGGATCTGAGCTTTTCTGTCGCCAAAGGTGATTTCTTCATTATCATCGGCCCGAACGGTTCCGGCAAAACGACGCTGATGAAGGTGATGGCGGGTATTCTTAAACCGAAAAAAAGTCGATTGAAGATACTGAATCGAACCATCGAAAACTATTCACGTAAAGATTTGGCACAGACCATGGCCTTTGTCCCCCAGATGATGCCGGTGGATTTTCCTTTTAGCGTCATTGAAGTGGTACTCATGGGGAGATCGCCGTATCTGGGGATTCTGGGTGTCGAAAAAGAGGGGGATTTAAACTGGGTGTCGAAAAAGAGGGGGATTTAAAAATTGCGGAGCAAGCGCTCACGTTCACCGGAGTCGAGCATTTGGCCCACCGGAAACTGGACCAGTTAAGCGGCGGGGAACAACAACGGGTCTTCATTGCCAGAGCCATTTGCCAGGAACCTCAAATTATCCTTCTGGACGAACCCACCGCTTCCCTCGACCTTGCCCATCAGATCCGGCTTATGGATTTGATGGAAAAGCTCAAAGAGGAGAAAGGAATTACCGTTGTAATGGTTTCCCATGATGTAAACCTTGCGGCAATGTACTGCGATCGATTGCTTCTCCTTAACAAAGGGGAGATGGTGTGTCTGGGACATCCGGACGAGGTTCTCACGTTCCGGACGTTAGAGGCGGTTTACGGCTGCACACTGCTGGTGGATGAAAGTCCTCTGGGCAAAATTCCGCGAATTACACCGGTACCCCATAAATATTTGGATCATCTCCAAAAGGGTTGATGACTCAAGGGTGCAAGGGGTCAAGGGTCCAAGGATTCGAGTGACCCGCCACAAAACAGGCGGATAAAAATGCTTTAGAATTACAGAGAGCTGAAAGTTTGGCAAAAGTTGTACAGAAGCTGTTTGGATCTTTATAGATTAACAAAATTATATCCAAAAGAAAAAAGATGCGGCGGGAGTAAATTTGTGAGAGAAACCGTATTGATCATCGGCGGATGCAGAAGCGGCAAAAGCAGTCATGCGCTGCATTTGGCGGACAACCTTGCCGGACAGAAAATTTTTATCGCAACCTGCGTGCCCCGGGACAGAGAAATGGAACAACGGGTTTTACACCATCAAAAACAAAGAAACCCAAACTGGAAAACACTCGAGGTCCCACTTCTTTTGTCTGAAGCGATCCGTGAAAACAGTCGCCGGGGACATGTGATCCTTGTGGACTGCCTGACCCTCTGGATCAACAATCTAATTATGGAAAACAACGATCCGGAAAACATCGACATGCACATTCAAAAACTGATCCAATCTCTTGAAAAAACCGAATGCCCGGTCATCCTGGTATCCAATGAAGTGGGCACCGGAATCGTCCCGGAAAACAGACTGGCCAGACTTTTCCGTGACGTCGCCGGATTTGCCAATCAGAAAATAGCGGCCTGCGTGGATAGCGTTGTTTGGATGGCGGCCGGCATTCCCGTGGAAATAAAATGAACCGTTTAATCGCTGCAATACAATTTTTAACTCTTCTTCCTTTAGGGAGATCGGTTATTTACGATCCCAAAGGTATGGTGCCGTTTTTCCCGATTGTGGGTCTGATTATAGGGGCCTTTGTATCGATGTTTGATCATGCCGCATTGTGTTTCTGGCCAAAACCGGTGGTTGCTGTTCTCGATGTCGTCTTTCTTGCGGTGATTACCGCGGCACTTCACCTGGACGGTCTGGGGGATTCCGCCGATGGCCTTATGGGGCACAGAAGTAGAGACAAAGCGCTGGCCATCATGAAGGACAGCCGCATCGGTGTTATGGGGCTTGTGGCCATCGTTTGTGGATTGGCCGTCAAATGGGCAGGAATTATGAACCTTGATGCCCATCGAACGCTGCTGCTCATTCTTATTCCCGCCTATGCCAGAAGCAGTATGTTGTTCGGCATCCGCTTTTTGCCTTACGGAAGGCCCGGCGGCGGCACCGGTCGTGATTTTTTCGGCAAACCTTTGAAAGCATCCGCTTTCTGGGGATTGCTGGTTCCACTGGCACTTTCATATTTTTTAGGATGGAAAGGCCTCTGGTTAAACCTTTTTTTTGTGGGGAGTACTGCGGTCATCCTTATGTACTACAAAAAACGTATGGGATGTATCACCGGCGACATGCTGGGCGCCATGACTGAAGTGACCGAGTCGATACTTTTTTTATTTGTTTCGATATAACTCAAAAGCATGGAGTGATGGAGTAATGGAGTAATGGAAAACAGATTTTTTCAACCCATTACTCCAACACTCCATTATTCCAATATTCCATTTGACCGATTGAGATGCTCAGCAGGTTTTTTAACTTTAATTTACTTCACACTTTAGCTCACTTTTAACTTTTTTTCTATGCACCCTACCCTTCCAAAATCCTATAAAGATGCATTTTCTTTTAAGGTCGGAACCACATCATTCATATATCCGGAGGGGTATGTACAAAATGTTAAAAGGCTGGCCCCGTACCTCGATGAAATCGAGCTTCTGTTGTTTGAAAGTGCCCCCGAGAGTCTGCCATCCACCCATGAAGTAAAACAGCTTTTCAACTTGTCCAAGGAATTCGATCTGACCTACAACATTCATCTGCCCATCGACATTTCCCTGGGCGCCCCTGAACCCTCAATTCGGCACTTTGCTTTGGAAACCGTAAAACAGGTCATGGATCTTACGGCGACGCTCTCTCCCGGCACATACACCCTTCATCTTCCATACGAGGAAGCCGGCTTTGACAATGAACAGATCAAACGGTGGCGGGACCATCTTAACACCAGTATAAATAAACTGGTTTCAGCCGGAATCAACGGAGAAATTATCTCAATCGAAACCCTCGACTACCCGCTGGATTGGGTGGAAGAAATCTTGATGGATTTTAATCTATCCGTCTGTATCGACGTGGGGCATTTGATATTATGCGGGTTCGACCCGGAAACTGTTTTCAACAAATATAAAAAAAGAACTCCCATTTTACATCTTCACGGTGTCGACAATCATAAAGACCATCTGCCGTTGGATCGGTTGACAAAAGAGGATGCGGAAACCGTTATTAAAATTTTAAAACAGTTTGAAGGCGTTGTATCCTTGGAGGTCTTTTCATTCGATCATTTAAAAGCTTCACTAAATTTTTTAGAAAAATACGGGTTTTGCAACACAGATGTCACGAAGAGTAATAATGATTCTATTGCTAACTGGGAATGACGTTAATCATATTTATTCTGTATGGATATAAAATAATCTAATCGTTTAAAAGCGTGCCGTGAACAACACTTTTGTCACCAAATTTTTCGTATAACAAATCTAAAACGGTATTCAATCTCTGACGTTTTCGAGATGACCGGTCTTGATCAAAAAGAGAGAGTTGGGTTCCAACACCCAAAAAACTGAGTTGAGACAAAGAAATCCCTAAAAGCCTGATTGGTTTTTTCGTTACCTCAGTCTTTTTTAAAAGACGACAAGCAACTGAATATATCTCCAAGCCATGATCCGTTGGTTTAGGCAAAGTTGTTGACCGGGTGATCTGAATAAAATCAAAATATTTGACCTTCAATGTGATGGTTTTTCCTTTTAGACCCTTATGCCGCATCCGTCGAGCCACTTTATTACCCAAAGCAAGGAGCCCTTTTTGAGCCACATCCAAAGATATGATGTCTTGTGAAAAAGTCTGTTCATGACCGATAGACTTCACATCATGTTCCGGTATCACATCTCGTTCATCTATTCCCATGGCCAAGAGATGTATTTTGACACCATGTTTTCCGAATTTTTTCTCTAAAACCTTGACTGGCGTTTGTCTCAAATCCCTAAAAGTTTGGATGTTGAGGCGACTTAAGAGTAGCTGTGTCACTTTTCCAACCCCCCACATTTTCTTGACCGGGAGCGGATCCAAGAAATCTCTAACACCATCGGGATGTACAACAGTTAAACCGTCAGGTTTGTCAATGTCAGAGGCAATCTTTGCCACAAATTTTGAAGGAGCAACACCGGCTGAAATTGTCAAGCCTGTCTCTGTTAAAATTATTTGCTTAATATTTTTCGCGATGTTCTCGGGCTGACCAAAAAGACGTATGGAACCTGTTACATCAAGAAATGCTTCATCAATAGATATAGGCTCAACTAATGGTGTGAAACGATGAAATATTTCAAATACTTGTTTAGATACTTCTTGATATCTTGACATTCTAACAGGCAAAAAAATCCCATCAGGGCAAAGGCGTTTTGCTTTCGCAATAGGTTGAGCTGAATGAACCCTAAATTTTCGAGCTTCATATGAGGCAGATGACACCACACCTCTTTCCTTCCTTCCCCCAACTATAACCGGCTTCCCTTTTAAGGCAGGATTGTCCAGCATCTCAACCGAGGGATAAAAAGCATCCATGTCTAAATGAATGATGTGTTTTGATTGAACTTGCTTATCCATAAAACGTATGATTGAAAAATAAATTTATCGTTATTGTAAGCGATATAGTAACTGCTCAGGTATTTAGGTTGAAGGCTGAAGTATATCAATCATCTCGCAACGCTCGAATTAAACCATTCAAGACCTTCTCTGTTTCGACAATCTTTGCTTCAAGCAGAAATGAATCCTAGTTGCGCAAGAACCCCAAACGCTTCGACAAACTTAGCTGATTAACAGGTCATTAGGCTGAAGACCGAAGGCTGAAGTGATCTAACAGTCTTCACTCTTCAGTCTACTCACCTAC
>JAFCZV010000217.1 GCA_019314155.1 Deltaproteobacteria bacterium | reverse complement strand
ATGGGGATGTATGTATGAATGAAGACAAGAAGGCTGTTTGGGGTTGGCTCATGTATGACTGGGCAAATTCTGCGTTCGCCACGACCGTGATGGCGGGATTTTTCCCGATTTTCTTTAAACAATATTGGAGCTATGGTGCCAATGTCAATATAAGTACTGCACAGCTTGGATTCGGGAATTCCATCGCAGGCGTATTGGTGGCCCTTATGGCCCCCGTCCTGGGTGCAATTGCCGACAGAGGTTCGGCAAGAAAAAAGTTCCTAATCTTTTTTGCATACCTTGGGGTACTGATGACCGCCGGTTTGTTTATGGTTCAAAAAGGTGATTGGGCATGGGCTGTTTTTTTATATGTCATGGGGATTATCGGATTCTCCGGTGCCAACATATTTTACGATTCACTTCTACCGCGTATCGCGGATAAAGAGAATATAGATTATATTTCCGGCTTGGGGTATTCCATGGGATACCTTGGAGGCGGACTACTTTTTCTTTTAAACGTTCTAATGACGGACTACTTTTTCTTTTAAACGTTCTAATGACATTGATGCCGGAAAAATTTGGCTTTTCAGATGCGGAGACAGCGGTCAGGTATGCTTTTCTTTCAGTGGCGTTATGGTGGGGCTTGTTTACAATTTTTACCATTTGCTGGATCCCTGAAGAACGTAGATCCGAACCTCCGTTAAAAGGGGTAGGATTGATAGTTGATGGTTTTCGACAATTGATTGGTACATTAAAAAAGATTCGCCATATGAAGACAGTGGTTCTTTTTTTAACTGCTTACTGGTTTTATATTGACGGCGTGAATACCATTATTCGGATGGCGGTCGATTATGGCATGTCGTCGATTATGGCATGTCCATTGGATTTAATTCAAACGATTTAATTGTTGCGCTTTTAATCACGCAGTTTGTCGGGTTCCCTTCTGCAATTGTTTTCGGAAAATTAGGACAACGATGGAGTGTACGTAAATCCATTTACATTGCCATCGGTATATACCTATTCGTTACACTGTGGGGAACAATGATGACCAACACACAGGAATTTTACATTTTGGCCGTCATCATCGGTTTGGTTCAGGGCGGCATTCAGGCCCTAAGCCGGTCTTACTATTCAAGACTGATACCTAAAAACAGGGCTGCTGAGTTCTATGGATTTTACAATATGATGGGGAAATTTGCGGTGATTTTGGGCCCCGTTCTTATGGGTTCTGTCGGACTGGTGGTACGTTGGGTTTTGATGCCGACGGCGCCCACCCCTGAGCAGGTGACACATGTCGGACAGCTGGCATCTCGCTGTGGGATTGCTTCCATCGCGATTCTTTTTATTATCGGTGCAATCCTTTTTTCTTTGGTTGATGAGGAAAAGGGAAAAGCGGAAAGGGCACGTTTGTCGGAAGTTTAATATTTCAGAAGTGAATTTAAGGTGCCCTGAAGTTCTACCGCATTGTTGGAAAAAATCCATTTTACGCCTCTGTTGAGTTCACGGATTAAACTGTTTTTAGAACAGATATAACCTGTGCCGATACTTTGTCCGTTCATATGATGTTTTCTTAAAATCCGATTTGTTAGAATAAAATAATGGCCGGCAATTCCACCATAGTTTTTATTTAGCGCCAGTTCACTTAAGGTTTTTATATTAAAACGGGCAGTTGGAAGAAATGCTGATGTTGGTACAAAGTCGATTGCTTGGAACATTTCAGGATGCAGAGAAATGAAGTGAAAATCTTTTTGAGGGGATAGTCCATGAAAAAGATCTTTTAAAACCATGTTCTGATAGGATGAATCAGGATAAACTTCTTTTTTGATTTCGACCATCAAATGCAATTTTTTTCCGTATTTTTGAATCACTTCTTCAAGAGAGGGGATCAATCCGCAGTGGGTTTTTAACTCATCCAGGGTTGCTTTGTTGAGTTCTAACTCGGACCCAAAAACCCTTTGAAGATTGGTGTCATGGAAGACAACAGGATGCAAATCTTTGGTCCAGCGTATATCAAATTCTATACCCCCAACACCAGCGTCTCTCGCCTGGTCAAAGGCGGATAATGTATTTTCAAAAATATCTTTATTGTCATGCTCTCCCCGATGTGAAATAATTGTGCAATGTTTCAGCCTATCTTTATGGGACGGTGGCTGGGGCCACTTTGCATAAAAAAGATCGATACTTTGAAGCAAACGTTTTTCAAACCAGATCAGGACATCCATTTTTTGCGTCCAATCATCCATGTTGCCCACCCTTAAAAAGCATTGACCGGATGGGACAAATTCTTTCAATGCGCTAAACTATTTCAATATTTATGGGATATATCCTTTTAAATAGAATAAACTTAAAATTTCGTCAAACACTTAGGGCTCAACTACCCAAGGAATAAAAGATAACCGTTCAGAGGTTCCCCGTGAACGCCTTCAATTAAAGAAAGGATCAAAAATGATTTCCATCGAAAATGTTCAAAAAGCCGCTAAATCGATAAAAGGAAAGGTCATCAGAACACCGCTGGTCTCTTCACCTTCTTTGAGTAAAATGTTCGGTGGAGAAATTTACTTAAAATTGGAAAACCTCCAAAAAACAGGCTCGTTCAAAATCAGGGGTGCAACCCACAGTATATTAAAAAATCATGATAAAATCGCTTCCGGAGGCGTTGTGACGGCATCTGCGGGGAATCACGCCCAGGGGGTGGCGTTGGCAGCCAAGCAAGTCCATGTTCAGGCGACCATCGTAATGCCTGAATGGGCTTCCATCAGCAAGCAGGAAGCAACACGCGGCTATGGCGGAGAGGT
This sequence comes from Deltaproteobacteria bacterium, assembly GCA_019314155.1. GTDB lineage: Bacteria > Desulfobacterota > Desulfobacteria > Desulfobacterales > UBA11574 > JAAXQD01. The sequence continues at coordinate 3,853 of JAFCZV010000217.1, read as the reverse complement.
CGTCATCGCCGGCCAGAGTTTAGGGGAAAGCCTTAAAACAGCCGAGGAAATCGCAGGAGAAGACAAGACCTTTATCCATCCGTTCGATGATCCGGATATTATTGCAGGGCAGGGGACCGTGGCACTGGAAATATTGGAAGATCTAAAAGAAGTAGACTCGATTCTTGTGCCCATCGGCGGAGGTGGTCTTATCTCAGGCATTGCTTTGGCAGCAAAGACGATTCGGCCCCAAATAAATATCATCGGGGTTCAATCTGCTGCATGCCCTTCAGCCTACGAATCGTATCGAAAAGGCAAAATCACCAGGGTCGAATCTGAACAGTCCATCGCAGACGGTATAAGCGTTAAACAGGTGGGTGAACTCAATTTCAATATCATCCGAAACTTCGTGGATGATGTAGTTTTGGTGGAAGAAGATCATATTGCAGCGGCGATCCTGTTACTTCTTGAAAGAAAGAAAATTCTTGCGGAAGGTGCGGGTGCGGTTTCTCTGGGTGCTCTTTTGAATGGCTCGGTCACCGTTCCCCGGGGAAACAGAGTAGTTCTTTTGATCAGCGGAGGCAATGTGGACAGCTCTCTGTTGGGTCGTATGCTCAGTCAGGGTTTGTTAAAAAACGGCCGTATAATGCGCTTTAGGGTGCGCCTCGATGACACCCCCGGCTCATTGGCAAAATTGCTGGCGTTGGTATCGAGTCTAAAAGCAAATGTTCTTCATATCTATCATGATCGGAATATAAGGGGGCTGCCGATTTATGCCACACGGGTCGATTTGGAGCTGGAAACGCGCGGGACGGCGCATGTTGATGAAATCGCCGGCCGGTTGAATGCGGCCGGTTATAAACTGGAACTGAGATGAAAAAAGCGATGTCAATGAGGATAGACATTAAAGATTCGAGGAAGTGCAATTGGCTTTTCTTCCACAGAATGACCACAGCGGGAACATAATCTCTTTTTACGCGTCGCCCAATAAGCTATTTGACCTTTTTTAATTTCTCCAGCAAGCTTCTGGCGTTTTCAATGTCTTTTTTAGCTTTTTTATGCTCGGGATCCAGGATCAAGGTAGTTTCCCATTCCTTTATGGCACTTTGTAGTTCCTCGTTCAGAAAATATTTGACGCCTTGAAGATAGTGAATTTCAGCCTGTTTTTTCATTGCTTTTTTTACCGAAAATAGGGTCTTCCCGACACATTCATATCCAGGGTCTGCACGGTTAATCACGTTTAATGCTTCGGCATATTTTTTGCGAATGAGCAAGCTCTTTCCATTTTGACACAAGGCGGTATTTAAAATGTCTTGGGCCGCTTTGTTCGATTTGTCATGGCTCAAAATATTTTCTGAAACAGCTATTGCCGCTGTGTATTTTTTTTCTTTAAAAAGATTTTCTGCTTCCAACAGTTCTTTTTCAATGACGTCTTGAATAGATTTATTAACGACTTCAGATTCGGGTGTTATTTTTTTGAACATGTTTATGGATTCGCCATACTTTTTTTCCCGGCTTAACTGCAGTCCCATCTGATAGTAGGCAGAATTTTTTAGATCAACGGCAGTCGGGTTGATCGGATCGTTCTGTAAGATCCTTTCGGTGGTACTTGCAACCGCTTCGTATTGTCCTTTTTTCAATAAGCTTTCCGCCTTCAGCAGTTCTTTTGAACTATTCAGGGGGGGGCGGATAAATTTTGATGCCAGGGTAGGGAGTTTGAGAATGGTCCCGGGTAAAGGGTCTGTGTTGGGTTTAAGATCATTAAAATAGACGATCAGAAAAGCTTTTCCCGGGTTTTTGTAAAATTTCTCGGATATGGAACTTAAAGTATCGTTTTCCGAAACTCGATAGGGAATATATTCTTTAGGGATTAATCTGTTTTGCAGATAATCGAGTGCTTCTTTATTGTCGGGGTCGTATTTGAGTGCCGTCAGAAAATGATATCGGGCGACTTTGAATTGTTTGTTTTTATAAAATTTCACCCCTTCTTGGAGATGCTCGAGGGATTTGTGAACAACCGTCGATTCTAAATCGGATATTTTATCGGCAATTTCCTGGTCGCCAGGACTTAATGCGCCTGCAACTTTAAAATAAAGAAGCGCAGTTTGTAATTCATTGCTTTTTTCATACGCCGCCGCTTTTTTCTGATAATAAGAAGGGGAGAAGGCCCCTTTGCTTTGAGAGGCTTTATCCGAGGTTTTCTTCGAAAACTTGTCGTTAAAATCTCCGGGAGCTTCAAGGAGGCCGGCGCACCCTGCAACAAAGTACAGAACAATGATCAGGCTGAAAACGTTTAAGGCATGTTTCATTTCAATTCATTTTTCTGAAAAACGGACAAGTTCTTTTTAAAACTTTCAATATTCTGTTTACCGTTTATTATTGAGCGGTGGATTCGATATTTATCAACGAAAAATGGATTCGATCTCCGTTTAACGGTGAATGCAGCCCTGTAGCCCTGTTTTTTTAAAATAGCAATGATGAGGTCGTTTGTTTTTCCGTAGGGAAAATATTTGCATTTCTTTTTCAGCTTCTTCTCGATCAACGTATTGGGATAATCGATCTCCATTTCAAGGGCTTTGAAATATTCTTCAAATGATTCATTTTTTTTTAGGGCCGTCAGGTTCCGGTGAGTTTTGGTTTGACATTGGATATCAAACCCGTTTTCTGAAAGCGTTTGTATTTGATTCCAGGACATGGCTTTCCCACCCCCGATAAAATCCGTGTAAATAAAAAACGTGGCAGGGAAACTATATTTTTTCAATATGGGAAGAGCAATATCGTAAATAGAGCCCCATGCATCGTCAAATGTAATGGCAACCGATTTTTCAGGTATCTGTTCCTTGTAGTCGATAAAGTCTAATAGTTGATCGAGTGATATGACATGAAATCCGTTTTCCTTCAGATATTTCATCTGGGCTTCAAAGTCGGCTTCGGAAACGGACGTCTTCCCCGACCTTTTTTTAGAAAAATTGTGATAGACCAGTACAGGAACTGTCTGAAAACCATCGGCTTTAAGACCGCCTTTGTGAAGGGGTGACAACGGAATAATCAACGCCTGCCCGGAGGTCAGAGTTTTAACGTTATTGAATTCGGCGATCAGCCAACCTTTTTTCGGGTCGTTTAAGTGGTCGGCGGCAAGGGAAGAAAGCGTGTCTTCGTCGGTGGTCTTCACCAGAATAAAATCGTCATCGATAAACGCTTTAGGCGCGTTCCGATGCTTCGGTGTACCGACGGCACAAGCTGCAAGAAACAGAAAATTGAGCAGGAAAAACTTAAATAAAACTGTTTTTTTCCTATTTGCCGATTTCGGCATGATGCGTCTCCTTTATCCGAATCAGCTTAAATGTCTCCACCGGTTCTGTTTTGCCTTTTATATGTTGTGAAGGGAGCGGGTCTACGTGAACCATCTCTTTTAATTTTGAATAAACACTTTTACTGATAATAATTTCACCGGGATTGGCCAGCCTGTATAGATGTGCAGCGAGGTTTACACTGTCCCCGATGACCGTATATTCCATTCTATCCTGGGAACCGATGTTCCCTGAGACGACGACGCCGGAATTTATCCCGATCCCAACGGCTTGAAGGAGAACATTTCCATTTTCTTGCTTTTTCAGGAACTCTTTTTGCATATGCGCTGCTGACCTTACAGCTTGTTCCGCGTGATCTTCGTGATAAACCGGAACCCCAAAAACTCCAAGAACCGCATCACCGATGAACTTGTCCACATAGCCGCCGTGGTCTTGTATGCTCTGTGTTGCAATTTCAAAGTATTCATTGAGTTTCTCCACGATTTCTTCGGGTTCATTGATCTCCGAGAAGGATGAGAATCCTCTGATATCGACAAATACAATGGTGGCCTCATTCCGATGAC